>JALRLN010000200.1 GCA_023254445.1 Candidatus Poseidoniaceae archaeon
CTCCACCCCAAACCAACCCGGCTCACAGAACACGTCGGCCGCGACAGCATGGCCTTGTTCGACCACCGCGGGAAGTTGCTCGCTCAACAAGGCCTCAACGGTGTCACGTTCGGACATCCCAGGGGGAATGGCGTGCGCACCAAGCCATGTGTTTTGGATGGAAGGGAGGTTTGCAGCCCCGTCAAGCGCTGCGCCCACTCGGAGCAGCTTCAACTCGTTGGCTGTGTCGAGACCGTATCCAGATTTGGCTTCGAGGTGGGTTGTTCCGTGACGCAGCGCCACTTTGGCGCGTTGGTGACCGATGGCCGCCAACCGTTCATCGGTCGCTGCACACGTGGCCTGCACCGTCCGCTGGATGCCGCCGCCTCGTTCAGCAATCTCCGCGTAGGACAATCCAGAACGTCGCATTGACAGTTCGTCGCTTCTGTCGCCGTCCCAAATCAAGTGGGTGTGCGCATCGATCAAGCCGGGAATGACGGCCCTTCCATGCAGATCGATGGCTGTCACATGGTCCGTGCTTCCATCGGCATCAAACTCGGCGAGCAAGGTGCCGTGCGCTTCGACACGTTCAATCACGTCGTTGTGGATCAGAACGTCAGCGCCTTGGAGGCATACGACCTCATGGGGCGTAGCCCGAACGACCACCTCTCCTGAGGTGTGCAGCAACGTTCGCATGTTTCCCGTTTGGAATCGAGGGTTGATGAACCATGAGCCGCAGGATGGGGTATGCCCGGTTGGGTGCTTGGACTGGAATCCACGGCGCACACCCTGTCCTTCGGAGCGGTCACCGCTGATGGTGCAGCCCTGCCCGCATGCATCGACACACTGCGACCGACGGAGGGCGGAATCCACCCGCGTGTTGCTGCTGACCACCACCGTGACGTTGCTGGTGGTCTTCTCGATGACCTCCTCTCCAAGCATGACTTGGACCTGGCAGATTTGGAAGCCGTTGCGTATTCACAGGGACCTGGTCTTGGAGCCTGCCTTCAGGTCGGAGCAGGCATCGCTCGGGCCTTGGCCGTCCGGCATGATGTCCCGCTTGTGGGTGTCAATCATTGCGTCGCCCACATCGAAATCGGCCGAGCCGAGTGCGCGTGTGATGACCCTGTGCTCCTGTACGTGTCCGGGGGCAACACGCAGGTGATCACGAGGCTGGATGGGCGTTACCGTGTGCTTGGGGAAACCTTGGACATTGGTATTGGAAACATGCTCGACAAGTTCGCACGCAGGTTCGGACACCCCTTTCCGGGAGGCCCCGTGATCGAGAAAGAAGCCGCCCGTTACCTCCAAGGCAATCCCGATGCCAGATTGGCCGAACTTGAACTTCCGTTTGCCGTTCGAGGTATGGACATGGCGTTCTCGGGCGTCTTGACAGCAGCCACCACCATGGTGGAACGCGGTGTTCCCTTTGAGGCGGTGTGCTGGTCCTTGCAGGAGCATGCCTTCGCTGCCTGTGTCGAAGTCGCCGAGCGTGCGATGGCACACGCTGGAAAATCCGAACTGCTGCTCGGAGGAGGCGTGGCCTGCAATCAACGGCTTCGAGACATGTGCAGCATGATGGCTGAGGAGCGAATGGGCACCAGCCACGTTCCGGCTCGATACTACTGCATCGACAATGGAACGATGATCGCCCGACTTGGATGGTTGGAACATCACGCAGGTCGCAGCACCCGCCTCGCAGGAAGCGCCGTTGACCCGCAACTTCGCACCGATGCCACCCCCATCATTTGGTAAACTGCGTCGCATCCTTTTTATTCGGTGGTCGGAGGACCACGAAGGAGGAAGCATCGTGGTTCACGGACGAGGGGGGCGAGGTCGCGGCGGTCGAGGGCCTCGAGATGGCCCATTGAACCCGTTTGCCCCCAACGCAGGTGCGGAGCGAAACCGCCGCCGTGAGGATCAACAAAAGCGAGCCCGCGAGGCTGAGGCACGTCAGCAACGTGCAGGGCACGTCCGCCAGGTCGCTGGCGACGCATCATAGGAACTTCGTCGGCGTCAGGAAGAAGCGAAGGCCGCGCTTTCGGATGACGCACAAAAGGTGGACGTCCCGACAACGGCACCTGTGAGCGCTCCAGTTTCGGTTCCCCCCTCAACGGTTGACGCTTCCCCTGCAGAAAGCGACCTTGACAAACTTCGACGCATGTCGGCGAAGAGCGCCCAAGCGGCCCAATCCATCATTCAGGCCAACAACACCGTGGAAGAAACACTCGTCGTTGTTGAAGAACAGACCAGCACCGTGACGGCAGCGGCCACCACCAGTCCGGTGACCATCGCCAGCGCAGAAAGCAAGTTTCCGCTGGTGTTTCACGATACCAACTACGATGCGCACACGTCGCAGGCGGTTGGGTATATAAAGATTGATGACGAGGTCA
>JALRLN010000201.1 GCA_023254445.1 Candidatus Poseidoniaceae archaeon
CTGAGGTTCCTTCAATCCGGAGGTGGTGCTGGCTGTTGATCCACACCCTGCCGTGCAGTTCCTTCACGATGGGAAACAGCATCCCAACGAGCGACTTCACCTCTGGCTCGGTCCAGTTGGTTGGCTCTTCAGTTGTCGGCTCCATCTGTGATGCCTCCCTGCGCTGCTCCTCCGCCCTGCGCTGCTCTTCGACCCATTCGAGGGTGGCCCGTCGAAGTTCGATGGCTGCCTCAATGCCTTGTTGACCAAACCACACGTCCAACCACGCCTCGTACCTGTTATCGTTCACGCCCGCTCGGTCGTTGTGGTTCCAGGTGAAGCCCCCCTCGTCCGCGGGACGGAGGTACGGCGAGAGCGAAATCCACTCCTCCCACGTGAGGTCCGTTTCGCCGTTTCGAACCCGGGCCTCCAGTTGATGCACGAGGTTCTGTTGATGGTGCCCACGCCCACGTCCCCGCTCAGCAGGACCGAGGACGCCCGCCACCGGCGTTGGAATGCGGTCCATGACGTTCATCCAGCCATGATTCGGAGGGCGGCGGATGACGTCAGTGAACCAATCACGTTCGCGAGGCGCAAGGCGCAGCCAGGCGCGCATGAGCCGTTCGGCCAAAGGGCTGAGCAGGTGCTGTCCAATCGCCATTTCTCCACCTCAAAAGTCCATGATGTCGTCGACCTCATCGTCGAGGTGCCAGGAGGCTGGGGGGCGAAGATACCGTTCTTCAACGGGGCCCCATCGGTTCCAGAGGTCGTCCCCCCCCGTATGCTGCCCGAACAAGGCCTCCACACCATCCTCATCGACCTCCAACTCCCCCTGGGAGCGGGCATGGCACCTTTGGATGGCTTTCACGAACCCGTAGAGATTCACATCAGCGGTGTGTTCCAATTCTGACAAGAGGGCGAGGCTCTCGTTCGCCTTCTCCTCGGGCAATTCGTTGAGTCGTTCGCAAAACGCATTCGCGAACTGACCATGAAGGGAGATGCCTCCATCAACTGCGATTGAGGCCATCTCGGCCACGTCGAGGAGGTGGGAGGCGCTCGCTTCGTGGCCATGCACGGTTTCTGCCATCCAGTTGTTCTGAAGCGTGTAACACCGAAGAAGATGGTACAGGAGCGGACCCGGGAACTCCATGTTTCGGATGCCGTTGCCCAAGACCTTCACCACCCTCCTGAACCAGGTCCATTCTTCGGAAGCCCCGTCGATCAAGTGACCGAGCATGTCGGCAGCATGGCAGCGATCCTCGATGTCAAGCGCGTCGTCTTGGATGGGTGCGAGAAGTTCTGAACTGGAGAAGATCCCGGCAAGGGTCGACGGCGTCCTGTTCAGCGGGAAGCCTGCTTCGCCGAGCATGACCATGCTTGCCATGTGGTCGGACATCGGGACGTTGTCGAACAATCGCTCAGCCACGACGCAGAGGTGTTCCTGCTTGAGCCTCAGCACGAGGTGCTCATCCTCATGTTCGAGGGCGGAACGCATGGTATCCACTGGGTCGAACACGAGCGACGTGTGCGTGTTGTGCACCAGCCGCCCTCGACGGTCCATGTGCCAGTTGGTAGAGGATCGGACGATGCTTGCGAACAGGAGCATGCCCTTCCGCTCGGCCGCCAACCGAGATGCCGTCCAGAGGTCATCCGCCTCTTCGGCGTCCGCGATGATGCCCTCGATGTCGTCGAGCATGCGATCGATGTGGAAGGTGTCGGTCACGTCCATCACGCCCACTCCTGCATCCAAGATTCGTGTTCGCGCAAGAAGGCGGCCAAGTCCAGCGCTTCGTCGTCTTCTGAGGCAGCGCGCAGGCGTGCAGTGACAAGGTCGACCAGGTCGTCGTCTGGCGTTTCGCCCGTGATCTGCTCGATGACCTCGGCCACGGATTGACCTCGACCCATCATCGCGAGCAAGCGGGCGCGGACCTCCTCGTCCTCGTCCTTGGGGGCGCGGACGCTGCTCATGCGCACGCCTCCTGCTGCCAGTCCTCCGTCCACGGCACCGGTGCCTCTGCGCTCCACGAGGCGAGCGCGCCCGTCGTCGCGAGGCGCTCCTCGACGTTCGCTTCGAAGGTGGCGTTCTGCGCTCGCTTGACGCCGTCGCGTCCCAGCACCAAGGCCGTGCGGACGATGCCCGTCGCAACGCCAAGGCTCTCGCGGTCCGTGGACGACCAGTAGGCGCCGAAGCGGGGATGGGTGTGGGTCCACACGCGGAACGGAGCGAGCGCGCCGACGTGCATGCGCACCGGGACCAACCCTGGACTGCCCCAATCGATGAACACGGTGCCTTCGGCGTCGATGAGCACCGACGTTTCCAGGCCAGACGCGGCCGACAAGGCATAGACGGCGTTCCAGCATCCGTGG
>JALRLN010000202.1 GCA_023254445.1 Candidatus Poseidoniaceae archaeon
GCAGCGGACGAAGCGAGCACCAAACGCCGGATGCCCCGGGCCGCCATGTCGTTGGCCAAGGCCTCGGTGGCGTGGACGTTGATCGACGCCGTCTCCTGTGGGTCTTCGACGGAGCGGGCCACCGAGACCTGGGCAGCGAGGTGCACGACGGCCTCGGCCCCTTCCAAGGCCTGCGCCCTGGCCTCGGGGTTGCGCAGGTCCCCCCGCACGGCCCGCACGCCCGCGGCTTCGAGGGCGGCCAAGCGTTCCGGACGACCGGTGCTGAGGTCGTCGAGCACGGTCACGGCGTGCCCCGCCTCGAGGGCGAGGGCGGCCACGCGCCCGCCGATGAAACCGGCCCCGCCGGTGACGAGCAGCCGTGCCATGCCACCTGCTTGTCCACTCCGTCCATCAAGGTTCAACCCACATGTTGGGATTCCGGAATTTCACAGACCATTGGTGAAGGTCAACCTGTTCGCAGATTGAGCCAGAATCATGCACCTATCCCCCAACGGTGAAGAAGGAATCCGCGGAGCGAAGCAGCGATGGAAACGCCGGACCCCTCGGCCCTTGAGCGGACGCGCTCCCTTCAGGCCGAAATCCAGCGGCTTCGTCGCGATCGTCAGCGTCTTCGGCAGACCGTTTCATTCCGACTGGGCCTCCACCTCACCACCGCCGTTCGTCGACCATGGCGATTGCTCGCGCTGCCGATCAGTTTCCCTTGGTTGGCCTTTCGGCTCGGTCTTGAACGATTGGGCCGTCGACCTGCCATGCTTCCAGACGTTGGTGCGACGGAGACTGCGCGCTCGAGGTCGGTCGTCCTCTTCCCAACAAACGGTGTTGGATTCGGGCATTTTACCCGAATGTACGCGCTTGCAAAACAGCTCAGGGAAGCGGATTCAGGCCTCGAAATCATATTTTTCACCACCATGCCGACCTTGCACATCCCATACGCGGAGGACTTTCCGACCTACCACCTCGCTGGCCGAGGAAAGCATGAGACCATGGAGGCGTCAACGTGGAACGGGCTCGTCGAGGACATGCTCCACACCGTGCTCGACGTCCATCGTCCCGCTGTGTTCGTGTTTGATGGCGCCTTTCCGTACCGTGGAATGCTGAACGCAATTTTGCAGGAACCCAACATGCATCGCATCTGGGTTCGCCGTGGCATGTTTCGCAAAGGATCCAACATTCCTGTTGACAGCATTTCCTGCTTCGACTTGTTGGTTCGGCCAGGGGATGCGCTCCCACCCGCCCTCGACGGCATTGAGGTGGGCACGGAACAGTTGGACGTTGAGACCATGCTGTTGATTGAGCCGGAAGGAATGCTTGACCGCCAAGCCGCGCGCCGCCGTCTCGGACTTCCTTCAGACGCGCGAGCCGTCTACGTGCAACTTGGAGCAGGGCGTATCAACGACATCGAATCCGAAGTCCGGCGCGTGGTCGATGCCCTTCACAATCAGCCGGACGTCCATGTGGTGCTTGGCGAATCCATGCTTGGCGCACGACTGGATGTTGATCTTGATCGGATTCATTTGCTGCGAGATTACCCGAACGCATTGTACCTCAAGGCCTTTGACGCAAGCGTCCAAGCAGGCGGTTACAACTCCTTCCACGAGATGCGGTCCCTTCGGCTTCCGACGCTGTTTCTGCCGAACCTTTCCACCGGCATGGATGACCAGGTCGCACGGTGCAACGTTGCGCTGGAGGAAGGATGGGGGCGCGTCAACCTGGATCGATCATCGGCTGCCATCGCGCACGATGTTGAGGCCTTGCTGTCGATGGAACCTCAACCATCACCTGCCCCTGAGGTGAACGGAGCCCGAACCCTTGCTACCCAAATCTTGTCGATGCTTGGAGAGGATGCGTGATGGATCCGGACCCTGTCTGGATGCTGCCCGAGTCCGCCATGTCGTGGATTGAATCCACCCTGCCGGACGGTGCTCGAATCCTTGAGTTCGGAAGTGGGCACGGAACAGACCGGCTTGCTCGCCGGTTCGAGGTGTTGAGCATTGAACACGATGCGGCATGGGCGGGACGGTGTTCATCGCCTTGCGTCCATGCTCCGATTGAAGCGAACACAACGTCGCTTGCTGCCGGTGAGCAAGGGTGGTATCGGCTTTCTGTGGTGCTCGATTCGATTCCAAAGGACCTTGATTTGGTGATCGTCGATGGCCCTCCGGGTTCCATCGGCCGTACCGGTCTCTTGCAAAGCCTACATGCACTCCCCCCCGACGTCCCCATTCTTGTGGACGATGTTCATCGGCGAGCAGAATCAAACCTTCTTGCCCATGTTGAGGCTTGGCATTCGGGGTCAGCCACGACGCATTGGGTGGGCTGTGAAGGC
>JALRLN010000203.1 GCA_023254445.1 Candidatus Poseidoniaceae archaeon
CCTGCTCATCATCACCACAAACGGCCCGCTTTGGGAGGGGCGCGATGCTTTGGTGGTGGCCCGGTACCGTCAAGCGATGCTCGCCGGCCTCGTCGGTTTCTTGCTCAGCGTGCTGCTGTGATCACGTCAAGAGGCCCATGAATTCGGCCATGGCTTCCCACGCACCTTCGTCGACGAGCAGCGCAAGGATGGACATCTGTGCCCACATCCTGTTCTCGGCTTGATCGAAGACAATCGACTGTTCGTGGTCCATCACCTCGTCCGTCACCTCTTCTCCACGGTGGGCGGGGAGGCAGTGCATGAACCGCCACTCCGGGTCAGCGTGAGACAACAAGTCCATGTTCACTTGGAAGCCATCGAAGGCTTGCACCTTGTCGGTCATGTGTTCTTCTCCCATCGAGAGGAAAATGTCGGTGTAGATGACGTGGGCGCCGGTCACGGCCTCGACCGGGTCGTTGGTGGCGATGAGCCTCGCACCGGTCGTCGCAGCGATGGCGCTCGCCCGTTCGACAACATCCGCGTTTGGTTCGTACCCGGACGGTGTTGCGTAGGCCACGTCGTGCCCAAGCATGACGCCGGCGAGCATGAGGTCGTGGAGCACGTTGTTGCCGTCCCCGACCCAAGCGATGCGCACCTTGTCGTCGCCGAAGACCTCCTTGACGGCCATCAGGTCGGCTGCCGCTTGGCACGGGTGGTGGCGGTCCGAAAGGGCGTTGATCACGGGCACCTCAGCCGCTTCAGCCAAGGCGGTGACGTCGTCGTGCGAGAAGCAGCGGTAGGTGATGGCGCCGAGGAAGCGTGAGAGCACCTTCGCCGTGTCGCCAATCGATTCGCTGCTTCCGAGCTGGATGTCGTTCTTCAGGAGGGTGAGCGGGTTGCCGCCCAAGCGGTCGATGCCGACTTCGAAGGACACGCGCGTCCGGGTGCTTGGCTTCTCGTAGATGCACCCGACGGTGGTCAGGTCGAGCGGCATGAAGTTCCGCACGACCTCGTCACCGGTGGACCAGAGCCGCTTGAATTCGATCGCCCAATCGAGGACGCCGGCAAATTCGTCCTGAAGGTCATCGATGGCGAGGAGGTGCCGAGGCATGGCTGTGGGTGGCTTCCCTCGGCCCTTGAGCGTTGCTTCAATTGCGCTCGTGCTCGATGTCCTGTGCGAATCCGTCACGGGTGTCGCCCATGCCCCCGTAGAGGGCCTGAACAAAGGTGAGGATGTCGGCCAAGCCGTCCTCAAGTTCAGAAGAAAGCGGGGTCAGGCCGGGGGCTTGAGCGAAGGTCTGCATCAGGCGCAGTTGATTGATGGCGAATTCCGTGCGCTGCCCGCCGGCTTCGTCGAACAACGCCTGCTCGAGGACCTCGAGGCGTTCGGACCATTCCAAAATGCGTTCGAGTTCGTCCTCGTCGAGCAGGTCCACCTTGCTGAGGAAGTTCTTGGTGGGCAAACCAAGTCGGAATTCCACGATGGAGGAGAGCAACATCTGGCTCACGAAGCCGCTGGGGGAGCGGGAAAGCATCGGGTCGAAGAGGTACACAATCGCGGATTGTTCCCGCCCGAGGACGTCGATGAGGTGGTTGCTCGCTTCACGGAAGGCGAACAGTTCGACTTGGCCAGGCGTGTCGACGATCATCAACTCGCCTGAAAGGGCGTGCAGGTGCTCCGCAACTTCGCCAGCCTGGGCTGCCAACAGGTCAGCGGCGAGGATTTGTGCTCCGTTCGGGCCAAGGTCGTACTCGTCCATGACTTCCGACAAGGAGATCATTTCGCGAACGTCGTACTCGGCGTCGTAGTGCACGCGCTCAGCACCGGGGTCGAGGTTGACCGCGAGCACTTCGGTTTCAAGGAAACGCGACCAGCGCTGAAACGCCGTGACAAGGGACGACTTCCCAGCGCCAGCGGTTCCAACAACGAACACCACAGGAGGATTCCCTACGTCAACGCCCGACATGGCATGGCGCCGGCACCAGCACATTTCAACAGCACGGCATCCGGCTAAGTGGCCTCACCCTGCTGTGAGCAACGGTTATGTGCTCGTCGTCGATGGTCGGCCTGCCGCTCCGCGGCTTGACCGAGGCGATTGAAATGACTGACGAACCGGCTCCTCCTGCCCCTCCCGGCCTCCCTCCCATGCCCCCTGGTCTTCCTCCCATGCCCCCCGGCATGGAGGCTCCACCTGCTCCGCCCGGCATGGACGCGCCCCCCGCGCCTCCAGGCCTTCCCCCCATGCCTCCCGGCATGGAGGCCCCTCCTGCTCCCCCGGGTATGGACGCACCCCCCGCGCCTCCCGGCCTTCCTCCCATGCCCCCC
>JALRLN010000204.1 GCA_023254445.1 Candidatus Poseidoniaceae archaeon
ACGCGGGAGGCTACGAGTACATCTACGAATCACACTTTGACGTTGCCGCAGGCACCTTGCAACACGGTGACATGGCGCTGTTGGAGATGCCTGCGGGGCGCACGGCCGTTCGCGGGATTGGTCCGTACACCTCTGGTCTGACCTGCTTCCAACTCGACGACGATTCGGTGTACTGCACCGGCCGGTACACGCCCGACCTCGATGCAACCAGCGGGTACGACCCGCACATGACGGTGCCCGGCCTCGGGACGGTGATCAACTCGACGACGGGTGGCTCGTGGACGTCGTGCGTCGTGGATGACCTTCACGACCTGTACTGCGCCACCTATCCGGGCTACGGTGAAACGAACTCGCACGGCCTGATCCGCAACCTTGCAGGCGTAGCCTCTGAAAAATTCAGCGGCCAACTCACCACCTTCATGCCCATCGATACGGGAGGTCCCGTGGTCGATGTCGCCATGACGGCGTACACCATCTGCGTGCTGTTCGAGAACGGAACGGTGTCCTGTGCGGGCATGGACAAGACCATCATGGGCATCGGTGAGAAGGAGATTTACTTCGGCGTCAACCAAAATTGGGTGCCGGAATTCGTCAACTTCACCGGCGTGCTGGACACCGCCGTCGGCCTGATGGTGGAGACCGCCGCTACGCCCTCGGAATACGGGATGAGCCAGGAACTTGACCTCTACGTCAACACCTCCTACGGTCAGAAGGACATCTCGTCGGACCCTCCCATCGTGTGGGACGGTGAGTATTCGGTCAACTATCCCTTCCGCTTGGACTACGTTCACGCGGTTGAGTTCGATTCGTGGACGGTGGAGATCGTGAACACCACCGGTTTCACGATTCCTGGAACAACCTACTGCACGTGGTGCACGAACTTCACGTTCACGCCGCCGCTGCCCCAGAACTGGCAGTTCAACCCATCCACCGGGGACATCACCGGCTATGCCTCGCAGGAGACCGCCGCCATCACGTACACGCTGAACGCGTCGGCGGCCAACGGTTCAGACGAAGTGGAGATCGAGATTCAGGTCGTGAAGGACCTCACCGTCCCCATCATCGTGAAGTCGAATCCGTACTCGCACATCGAAATCCTCGTCAACCAGTCGATGACGGAGGTTGAGTTCAACGACACAACGGGCAAGGCCACCTCGTGGTCCATATCGCCCAACCCGCCAACAGGCGTCTATTTTGAGACCATCAACGGAACGATGTGGGGCGTGCCGGCCTTCGTTGAGTTCTTCTCACGAAACTACACCGTCACGGCGACCACGGCTGCCGGCATGACCTCGACCATGACCTTCAGCATGCAGGTCATGTCCACGTTCACGCCGATCGACTCCGACAACGACGGATTGCCGGACGACCGGGATCCTGACGACGACAACGACGGCTACAACGACACGATCGACCCCTTCCCGCTCGACCCAAGCGAGTGGGAGGACTTCGACCAGGACGGTACCGGGGACAACGGCGACCTTGACGACGACAACGACGGCTCCCCCGACCTTGAGGACCTCTGGCCCTACAACAACTCCGAATGGGCCGACAACGACGGAGACGGTGTTGGTGACAACGGCGACGACGACGACGACAACGACGGATGGCTCGACAGCGAAGAAGCCGCGTGCGGCAGCGACCCCTTGGACAGCAACGACCTTGCTCCCGACATGGACGGCGACGGCATCTGCGACGCGATGGACGACGACCGCGACGGCGACGGCTGGCTTGACAGCGAGGAACTGGCCTGCGGCAGCGATCCCGGGGACGGCACGGACCTCGCCCCCGACATGGACGGCGATGGGATCTGCGACGCGATGGACAGCGACCGTGACGGCGACGGCACGGACAACGACGACGACCTCTTCCCCGACGACGCAAACGAGTGGAACGACTCGGACGGCGACGGCCTTGGCGACAACGAGGACGATTTCCCACTGAACCCTGACGAAACGACCGACACGGACGGTGACGGCGTCGGTGATAACAGCGACGAGTTCCCCGAGGACGCGACCGAGTGGCTCGACGGCGACGGTGACGGCGTGGGCAACAACGGCGACCTCTTCCCTGCGGACGGCACGGAGTGGAACGACACGGACGGCGACGGTGTGGGCGACAACGGCGACTTCCTGCCGAACGACGCCACCCAGCAGGTGGACGCCGACGAGGACGGTTGCGGTGACAACCCGAACGGCACCAACGGCGACCAGTTCCCCGGCGACGGCCTGCGTTGCTTGGACAGCGATGGCGACGGTGTCGCCGACCTCGACGATGCATTCCCCTTCGATGACGAAGAAT
>JALRLN010000205.1 GCA_023254445.1 Candidatus Poseidoniaceae archaeon
GCTCGACGGAGCGGTGGACCACATCCGCAGGATGGCCAAGGACCCAGAGGTCTTCCTCACCGGCAAACAAGCCGCTCGTGCCTACGCGGAGGAGCACCTCAGTTGGGACGTCAGCGTGGACCGCCTGCTCGGCGCCATCGATGACGCCCTCGGGGTCCACGACAGGGCGGCGTCCACCGTGAAACTGCTTCCGGGCCTCGACGGAGCGCCGCCGATGGAGGTGGAACCGGAACCGCTTCCTGAGCCGGAACCCGAACCCCTCCCGGAACCTGAGGTGGAGGAAGCAGCGGAGCCTGAACCCGCTCCAGCACCCGAGGAGGAGCCCGAACCGGAACCTGAGCCAGAGCCACAGCCTGAACCAGAAGAACAGGCAGAGCCCGAGCGGGACGCGCCGACCTACTCCACCCTCCACGAGCGCATGTCCGCGCCGCCGCCCGAACCCGAGGAGCCTGCTCCCGCGCAAGCACGCGAAGGCCCGGCCGACCGAAGCCCGCCCGAGCAGGACGAGTGGAAGCGCCCGCCGCCTCGCAAATTCTGAGGTCAAGGTCGACCGACGGCTTCTTTTCCCGCCGGCGTTGACAACTAACTCCGAGCGTGAATGGTGTGGACGACGAAGTGGAACGCCTTCGAATGGAGAACGCGGACCTTCGGCAACGGCTGGAGGCGGTCTTGAACCTCGAAGGAAGGCATCCACCCCACCCCTTGATGGAATTCACGGCAGACGCTGTTGAGGAATTTGAGCGACGATGCCAACGTCTGCACCTGACCGAAGCAAGTTACTGGTTCAGCGACCACGTGCTTGGTGCGACGACGGACAAAGGTCTGATTCAGCGGATTGCTGCGGCCCTCCGGAACGCTGGTCACATCGCTGCTGGGTTGCAACGGACCCGTGCTGCCTCCCAAAATTACAGGGTCAGTTACGACCTCCACCTCGCCGTCGACGACATGGAAGGCATCTACGCATCAGGCATGATGCTTGTGGACGAGGACGTGCTGCATGGTGATTGGGGCAGCGCCCACAGCCGAATCCGCACCATGCTTGGGAAGGCAGAACACCTCGAGCACCGACCAAGCATCGACGGACTGTCGATGAACCTGCTGAACGAAGCGTTCGGGTACGTCGCGCGCAGGAGGAACCTTGTTGTGAGAACACCAGGCCGTCCAAGGTACTGGAATGTTGACACGGACCACCACCTCTACGATAGCCTCCCCGGCATGACGCTGGATCATATCATCGACGACATCCTCGTGGCTGCAAGGGTGAGGCATCGTTGGTCCCTTCCGTGCGACGATGTGCTGCATGACATGCTGATGCTGCTCCTTGAGTTGGAACGGCATCGGCCCTCTGATATCAGCCGATACAGTAGCAGCGACGACTTCATGGCCCACATTGACCCTGAGACGATGAACGCTCTTCTGCTGAGCCTGACCGAAGTAGCGATCGAGGTGTCCGCCGAGCGTGACGACCCGTATTTCCTCATGCGGTTCACACGCTGCCGTGGTACCTGCCTGTTGCGTGCTCGAGACTTCGAGCAGGCAGGCGAGGTGCTGGAACGGCACCTTCGAACCCGCATCGCGCTTGGCAAACCAACTCCACCTTGGTTTGTACGTCATGGCCTGTCGATTGAATCCCTGCCGTGGTCCCTTCCTGTGGACGACCGAAGCGACCCCGGCTTCGGCTAACCTTGACCTCCGCTTCATCCGGCTATGGAGCGTGCAACCTCTGCGAGGTGTTCGGCGAAGGCATCGAGGGCTTCCCACGGGAGGTGATGGATGTCGACCGTTCCGTCCTCAAGAACACGGAACCCATGCTCGGCGACGAAGGGGCTGCAGTCCACGAAGGCAACGGCACCATGCGACGTCGCCGCGAAGGCCTCCTCCAGGTTTGCGTTGTTTCGGGCGCGACCGGGATGTGGATCGTTCGGGTCAACCAAATGGCCCATCAGCACCGCGCTCCGCTCATGACGAGCAAGCAGGTCGAAGATGGCCGAGAGGTTTGAGGCAATCTCGTCCACGGATTCATCAGACATGCTGACGTCAAGACCGGGCTCATACGTCAGGTAATATCCCTGCTTCCAAATCTCCGCGTACCCAACGTTCCGGTCGATGTTTGGGTTGCCTTGCACGTGAAGGTCGCCCAATCGGTACGAGCGAGGCGAACAGATTTCGATGAAACAAGCGGTGCTCGACATCCACGTGTCCCGCATCCGCTCAATGGCAGCATCGAGGTGGGGCTGCGCTTGCCACAGGTCCATGCTGAACGGATTGGG
>JALRLN010000206.1 GCA_023254445.1 Candidatus Poseidoniaceae archaeon
GGCGACCACCTGATCATGAACGATTTCGGGACCATCAAGGCCCTGAACGAATCCATCTACGGATTGGACAACGAAGCAGATTTCATCGCGTACATCGTCGACAACATGCGCGACCAACCCGAGGTGTACAACACCATTCGGCAGGTCAACGCCGGCCTCCTCTCGCCCGAGGCAGAGGAGCTGGACACGATGGACCTCGGCAAGAACGAGTGCGCCGCCAGCCACATGGCGGCCTGAACGCAAGGAGGCGACCCCCATGGTGAACTACGGTTTTGTGATCGACCAGCGAAAGTGCATCGGCTGCCACGCGTGCACCGTGGCGTGCAAGTCCGAACACGACGTCCCCGTCGGCGTCAACAGGACCCACGTCAAGTACATCGAAAGCGGCACCTACCCAAACACCTCGCGCGAATTTTCCGTCCATCGGTGCAACCACTGCGAGGACTCGCCGTGCACGAAGATCTGCCCAACCTCCGCGCTCTACCCGCGCGAGGACGGCATCGTCGACTTCGACGACGACCGCTGCATTGGCTGCAAGTCGTGCATGCAGGCCTGCCCCTACGACGCGCTGTACATCAACCCGAACACAGGCACGGCCGCCAAGTGCAACTACTGCGCCCACCGCATCGAGGCCTCCTACGAGCCCGCCTGCGTTGTGGTCTGCCCTGTGGAGGCCATCGTCTCGGGGGACCTTGACGACGAAAACAGCACCATCTCGGGGTACCTGCGCGACCACGAGGTCAAGGTGCGCAAGCCCGAGTCCGGCGCGAACCCCAACTTGTACTACGTTCAGGCGAGCGACGCGATGCTCGACCCGGCCGCGACCGACCGGACCGGCACCTACCTCTGGACCGACCAGGCCGCAGGCGTGGGGCATTACGCGAAGTATGCGGACCAGCGCCTCGGCGCGGCCGACACGCACTCGATGATCGTCCAACTCGCGCTCGAGCAGAAGGCCAAGGAGGCCAACCCCCGCGACCGCGCGATCATCCGCGACGTCATGGAGCGGCTCGAGGAGCAGGCACAGAAGCCCAAGCGAACCTACGACCAGCCCTCGAAGGGCGTGTTGTGGGGCTGGGAAGTCTCGGCCTACCTGACGACGAAGGCCATCGCGGCCGGCACCTACGTCGTAATGATGCTCGCAATGTTCGCCGGCGTGCTCGAGATGACCGAGGCGCTCTGGTGGCGCCTGACCGCCACGAGCATCGCCTTCCTTGGCTTGACCGGGGTCTTGCTCATCAAGGACCTGGACCGGCCGGACCGCTTCCTGTACGTTCTTTTGCGCCCGAACTTCTCCTCATGGCTCGTGCGTGGCGCGGTCTTCCTGAGCGGCTTCGGCGGCATCCTCGGGCTCAACGTCCTCATCCTCCTGCTGGGTCTGGACACGGGCCTGATGGAAACGCTCGCGTTCGCCGGCGTTCCGCTCGCGGCACTGACCGGGATCTACACCGCGTGGCTGTTCAAGCAGGCGAAGGGGCGTGCGTGGTCCCGCGACAAGTGGCTCACGGCGAAGATGTCGATGGAGACCTTGGCCGCTGGCCTTGCCGGCACCTTCGTCCTGACCTTCGACGTGGCCCTCATCGGGGCTGCGGAGGCCATGGGCCTCGTGCAGCTCGCGTTGGCAGCCATCATCCTCTGGGCCGTTTCCGTGCACGGCCACCACGCCGTGCGTGGGCCGCAACTGGAGACCCTGCACTGAGGTGAGTTGAGATGGCGAACACCTTCATCGAAAGCATCGCGCAAAAGTTGCGCCTCATCCCCAACCTCGACCGCGAGAAGCCGGCGTACACGCAAGGCCCGCTGCGCAAGTTCCCCGAGCCCGAAGGCTGGCACGACCACGTCGAACTGGACGCCCAGTCCTGGCCGGAGCGCAAGGAGCGTCGCTACTCGCTCGTCCCGACGACCTGCTTCAACTGCGAGTCGGCATGCGGTTTGATGGCCTACGTGGACAAAGAGACCGGTCAGGTCAGCAAGCTGGAGGGCAACCCCCACCACCCCGGCAGCCGTGGGCGCAACTGCGCCAAGGGCCCGGCGACGATCAACCAACTCAAGGACACCGAACGCATCCTCCACCCCTTGCGCCGCAAGGGCGAGCGCGGTTCGGGCGAATGGGAGCAGATCACGTGGGACGAAGCGCTCGACGAGATCGCGGCCAAAATCCGCACCTCGCTCAAGCAGGACCACCGCGGCATCGACAAGGTGGTCTACCACGTGGGCCGACCCGGGCACGAGGGCTACACCAACCGCGTGCTGAAGGCCTGGGGCG
>JALRLN010000207.1 GCA_023254445.1 Candidatus Poseidoniaceae archaeon
CGTGCAGCGCACGTGGAGGCGTCCTGCCACGGCCTCCCCGTTGGCCACGAGGTCGACGTGGATCACCTCGGAGAGGTCACCGTGCAGGTCAAGCTGGTGGCCGCCTTCAACGGCATCGTCCAACGTCGCTCGAGCCACGTCTTCAACGTCCGGCCGCGTGTATTCGTGCGCATGCACCATGGTCGAAAAGCGGTCCTTGCCCGCGGCATGCAGGTGGACTCCGCCACCGTCGGCAAGGCACGACGGGGAGGGAGGGTGAACGTTGACCTGGAGCGATTCAACAACAGCCGCGTCCGGGGCCATCCATGTCCACGGCGTGTGCCTCCAGAGGTGGATGGAGCGGGGCGGTGCCGGGCGGGCGACCGTCATCCGATCGACCCCTCCATGTGGAGGTCAAGCAACTTGTTGAGTTCGGTGGCGTACTCCATCGGGAGTTCCTTGGTGAAGGGTTCGAAGAAACCGTTCACGATGAGACCCATCGCTTCGGCTTCGGTGTGCCCACGGGACATGAGGTAGAACAACTGGTCGCCTCCCACCTTGGACACCGACGCTTCGTGCTCCAGGTCAGCACTGGCGTTGCCAACCTCCATCGTCGGGTAGGTGTCGCTTCGGCTTTCGGGGTCGAGCATCAGGGCGTCGCACACGACCTTTGAGCGGCAGCCGTGGGCCTTTGGGAGCACCTGCAGCATGCCACGGTAGGTGGACCGCCCGCCGTCCTTTGAAATGGACTTGGAGAGGATGTTCGACGTGGTGTTTGGCGCGAGGTGGTGCACCTTCGACCCCGCGTCTTGGTGCTGTCCTTCACCAGCGTACGCCACGGAGATGATCTCTGCGTGCGCGCCTTCGCCCTTGAGCAAGACCGCGGGGTACTTCATCGTCAATTTCGAGCCGAGGTTCCCATCAACCCACTCGACCGTGGCGTTTGCGTGGGCGATGCCGCGCTTGGTGACGAGGTTGTAGACGCTGGCGGACCAGTTTTGGATGGTCGAGTAACGGATGCGGGAGCCTTCGAGGGCGATCAACTCCACCACCGCGGAGTGGAGGGATTCCTCCGAGTAGGTCGGCGCCGTGCAGCCCTCGACGTAGTGGACCGAGGCGCCTTCGTCCGCAACGATGAGCGTGCGCTCAAACTGGCCCATGTTCTTCGCGTTGATGCGGAAATAGGCCTGGACGGGCATCTCAACGTGCACGCCCTTCGGGACGTAGAGGAAGGAGCCCCCGGACCAGACGGCGGTGTTGAGGGCGCTGAATTTGTTGTCGGTGTAGGGGACGACCGTGTTGAAGAAGCGCTTCACGAGGTCGGGATGCTCGCGAAGCCCGGAGTCCATGTCGAGGAAAATGACGCCCTGGGCTTCCAGGTCTTCCCGCATGCTGTGGTAGACGGCCTCCGATTCGTACTGCGCCGTCACGCCGCCCAACCACTTCTGTTCCGCTTCGGGGATGCCAAGACGCTCGAAGGTGTGCTTGATGTCGTCCGGCACGTCGTCCCAGTTCCGTTCTGTTTTGTCGGAGGAGCGCAGGAAGTACGTCACGGCGTCAAAATCGATCTGCTTGAGCATCGCGGCGTTGCCCCACTCCGGCATGGGGCGCTCCATGAAGTGGTGGTAGGCCTTCACGCGGAGTTCGGTCATCCATTCCGGTTCGTTCTTCAGCGCTGAGATGTCGCGGACGACCTGCTCGGACAAGCCCTTGTCAAAGCGGATGGTGGCGTGCTCGGGGTCGTGAAACCCGAACTGGTACTCACCGACCGCCTGCCGTGCTTCGTCGCCCATGTCCTCACCTCACCGCGCGACGATGCCGTCGTACCCATGCTGCTCCAAACGCTCGGCCACGTCCGGCCCGCCGCTTTCGACGATGCGTCCGTCGATCATCACGTGGACCACGTCCGGGACGACAAGTTCGAGCAGGCGCTTGTAGTGCGTGATCAGCAGGATGCCACACGTGGGGGGCAGGCTGTTGATGGCCCCGGCCACGGCACGCATGGCGTCGATGTCCAGGCCTGAATCGGTCTCGTCAAGCAGCGCGAGTCGTGGTTGAAGCAGCATCATTTGGAGGATCTCCAGTCGCTTCTTTTCTCCACCGCTGAAGCCGTCGTTCACGTACCGTGCGAGGAAGGAACGGTCCATGCCGAGTTTGTCCATGGCGGTCTTGAGTTCCTCACGGAAGGCGCGGGCCTTGGGTGCTTCACCACGGACGGCCGCGACGGAGCGTCGCAGGAAGGTGCCCACCTGCACGCCGGGAATGGCGGACGGGTATTGGAAGGAC
>JALRLN010000208.1 GCA_023254445.1 Candidatus Poseidoniaceae archaeon
CGGCAATCACGATCAGCATGGCCTCACCTCAGGTCCTCGGGGTATTGTGAGACGGAGAAGGTGCCACCGTTGAGTTGCACGTCGGGTCCCGTGCTGATGGTCATGGTGCGGCTGATGGGTGTTTCACCGATGCCGCTCCCCGTGAACACGGCGCTGGCGTAGGCATCAGCGATGGCCTGACCTGAGGGGTCGGGCTCCTCCACCCAATCGATGTAGGCGTTGGTGGTGTGCAGGAGCCACTTGTTGTTCACCACGTCCACGGCCGCTTCGACGAAGCAGTTGTCTTGCAGCACGCCTTGCTCGGCACACCAATCGCTGTCCAATGGCAGCATGATGTAGCCCCACGCGTGCAGTTCCCACGTTGCGAAATCGAGCGGATTCACGAGCGCACCGAAGACGTACCAGCCCGGTATGCCCCTGGTGCGAACCACGGACAGGAAAGCGTTCGTTTGTTCGTCGCAATCACCGAGCCGGTCCGCAAGGCAGGTCGGTCCCGTTCGGGGCACGGTGGCGGCTTCGGTGTCGTACGGGACGTTCTCATGCATCCAATCAAAGGTCGCCCGCGCGAAGGCGTAGGCGTTGTCCTCGCGCCCTTCTGGAATGCGCATGGCGATCGCATTGGCGGTCTCGATCACTTCCGCGTGTTGGGCATCAATGGCATACCCGTCGCTGAGGGCGTACCATTGGTCGTCCGCGAAGGTGTTTGCACGGACGCCTCCACCACGCTGTGCCACGTCATCGAAGGACCCAGAGGTGTCAACGTTGATGCCGAAGTTCTTGCCGGGGATGCCGTCGTCCACACGAGCATGGTCCCACCACGTGTGGCTGCTCACGCTGACCGTGGAAGCGGTGGTGAAACGCACACGCTCACCAGCGTCCATGTTCAAGCGTACCTTGACGCATGTGGCGATTGGACAGAAGTCCTGCGACCCGGGTTGCGTGGACGGCCACCACACCTCATGCCCGCCAAGCGAGGTCCACGCTTCGCCCCGTTCGCGCGTGGTTCCGTCGAGCGGAACATCGACGCGTTCCGTCCCAATTGTGACCGCAAACGCGATCGGTTGTTGCAGCATGAGCGGCGTGCTGCCGTCCATCTCAAGGGGATTGAGCAACACCGATGGAAGGGCGACGGGGAGCCTCACGGTTTCGATGAGCATGCCCTCGCGGTCCAGGTTGTTCTCGACGTCGTAGGAACGAACGACGGTGAATTCTGCTTCCATCGGATAGATCATGCTGCCTTGGAGCAACCGGGCGATGTAACCGTCGAGGTCCTCAACGCTCCCAAATGCGGCTTCCCTTGCCTGGGGTGAGAGAAACGCGAAGACGACGAACGCCAGCATGAAGAGCGACCGCTGGTGGTTTTTTCGTCGCCTCATGATGTTCTTGGTCCGCCCGTTGGCGACCACGGTGCCTCGACGCATCGGGGCGTTTGGCATCGAGTACTCGCTGCCTTCGCCTTTCAGGAACCGGCCGCAGGAATAGCATACGGCATCGCCGGGCAGCGTGACCGCACGGCAGTGTGGGCAAGTGCCCATGGTACGATGTGCCGACCGACGTGGTTTAACGCTTCTGCGTCGTCATTCCTGCTCCCGAAGGGCTGTTCGACGTTCGCGAGCCGCGTTGGCACGCACGCGGCGGTACATGCGTTGCGCACGCTTGTCGAGGCCGGACCACACCCAACCGTCAACCTTCGGCTCCACGATGCCGAGCACGGCCAGTGCACCAAGCCACGCGAGCGGTTCAAAGAAGGCGTAGTAGACCAACGTCAACATCACCATGCGCCACAACGCTGCCCGAAAGACCGCGCCCAGCCGACGCCCATGCAGCATCAAGTGGCCTTGATACGAGGTGATCACCGCTTCAAGGCGCGGCAGGAGGAAGGCGAAGGCCACCGTGCCCACACCTCGCGCGATCCACCCGTCGACTGGAGCACCGTTGAGGTACTGCGCACTGAGGAAGACGCCGTGCATCCCTCCCATCGTGGCGCCAAAGGCCCATCCAGAGGTCACGTGGGCGCCCACGCGACGGACGCGCTCGCGACGAAGGAAGAGGTGAACCACCGCAGAATGCATGCTGACCCACCATGCGAGCAGGACAATGCTCGGCCCTTGTGCCGCCCCGGTTCCCTCGAGGACCGCATCGTGAAGCGCTTCATTCGCGAGGGGGCGCGGGGCCAGCAACTGCCGCCGGGTGTGCCGGTGCAGTTTGAGGCTCAGGGCGTCAGCCTCAAGTCGATTGGGAGGGCGGTTAAACCAACGAGTGATG
>JALRLN010000209.1 GCA_023254445.1 Candidatus Poseidoniaceae archaeon
GCGCCGCAGGGCCCGTTGAAGTTCGTGCACGCGCACGAACTTCAACGGGCCCTGCGGCGCAGGGCCCGTTGAAGTTCGTGCACGCGCACCTTCCGACCTGCCCCCTGCAGCGCTTCGATGATGGCTGGCGTGCTGAGTGGGCCACGCTCCTGCAGCAGGAGGTGGAGCCACGTGACCGCTTCGCGTGTGGCGCGGCGCTCCTCCGACCAGCGGCCGCCGCGCATGGGCCTCGCTGCGCTCGGGCCTCCTTGACGCTTGGGCACGGTCCCGGCGAAGGATGAAGGCGGATGCCCAAGGGTCACCACGCATGGTCGAGAGCGAGACGATGGACGACGACGCCATCGCGGCGATGATGGCGCGCATCGATGCGGTGCCGATGATGCACACCATCGCGATTGAAATCCAGCGGATGGAGACGGGGTTGTGCGTGGCCAAGGTGCCGCGACGCCTTGAATGGGACGGCATCTACGAGACCTTCCATGGCGGCATGCTTGGGGTGATCGCCGATTCGGTCACCTGCTGGGCCATCCTGACGACGATTGGCGCTGAGGAAAAGGTCGCGACGACCGATTTCAACATTCGATTCTTGCGCCCCTGCCATACCGACGTCGTGTGCACCGCCCGCACCGTCCGCGCTGGACGAACGATGTGCGTCGCGGACGCCGACATCCACGACATGAACGGCAAACTTGTGGCCATCGCGCAGGTGTCCTACGCCCGCTTGGCCTAAGCCTGCCCAGTGGTGGTGAAGGTTCATCATCGAGCCGACCTCGCGGCAAGCCATGCGTACGTCCGGGCTTCGCTCCGCCGCCCTCGCCCTGCTGGTCCTCAGCGCCACGCTCTCCGGTTGCTTTGGAAGCGACGACGACGGGATTGACGTCGGGAAGGCGGTGAACCCCTTCACCTTCGAGGTCCCCGCGCTCACCTTCTACCACCTGCCGGGGAACCTCACCCAGAACGCGACCGACGCGGTCGCGGACGCCAGCACGTGGGAATGGCTCGTCGGAAACAACACGCCCTTCCCGGCCACGGGCACCTACCACCCCATCGGCTTCACCACCTTTGAGCCGACCATCGGGGTCACCTCGGAGGGCACCATCCTGATCACGAACTACGGCGGAACGGGAAGCGGCACGCACATCATCCGCTCGCAGGACCAAGGGCTCACGTGGGAAGACGTCGGTCCGTTCAATCCCGTGTTCCCGAACCTTGGTCAAGTGCCGACGAGCAACGACCCCTACATCTACGTCGACAAGTGGACCGACCGCATCGTCAAGTTCGACATGCACGCGCTCACGGCGATGTTCGTCGAATTTTCCGACGACGAGGGCGACAGCTGGTCCATTCCGTACTCGGCGGACGGGTACTATTCGCCTCAGGACCACCAGTCCATCGCTTCGATGCCGCCCCCGGAGGGCGTCAACCCCTCCTACGACACGGTCTACGTCTTCTGCATCAATACGGGGTCTTCCGCCCTCGGACCGCAGTGTTCGCGCTCGATGAACGGCGGGCTGACGTGGGACGTTCAACGTCCAGGCTACCCCAACGGCGTGGCCCAGTGCTCCGGCCTCCACGCCCACCTTGCCGGGGCCGCGGACGGCACCATCTACCGCGGCAACCCCTCCTGTGAAGGGCCTGCGGTCTACCGTTCGGTGGACGGCGGCTACACGTGGACCGAGCACACCATCACGAGCGCCGTTCAGGTCTACCCCGGCGATCACGAGGTGGCCACCGCCGCCGACGAGGCTGGAGGCCTGCACGCGACGTGGATCGGCGCGGACGGGATGATCTGGTACGCGAACTCGCAGGACAAAGGCGACACGTGGTCCGAACCGATGACCGTCGCCCCGCCCGGCGTGACGGGCGCCGGGTTCCCCACGGTCTTTGCCGGCGAGGACGGGCGCGTGGCCATCGGCTACATTGGCACCCGAGGTCAGGCCGAATGGGACGGCTTCATCTCCATCATGACCGACAGTTGGAACGAGCACCCGCTCATCACCACCGTGCAGGTCAACCAACCGGGCGACCCGCTCGACACGACGGCGGACTGCGGCTGGGTGCGCTGCGGTGGCTTTGGCGACTTCATCGACATCGAGATCGACGACGAAGGGCGGCCTTGGGTCGCGCTTGCGAACAACCCGAACGGCGAAATCGGCATCGTCGGCACCATGAACCTCGGCGTCGCCCTCTACGGCGACCTGCGCCTC
>JALRLN010000020.1 GCA_023254445.1 Candidatus Poseidoniaceae archaeon
TCGGCGAGGGAGACCTCGCCCTCCGATGGCCTGTGGCGGCGACCACGGAGATCGTCACCGCATACCTCACGCGCCATCATCCCCGTGCGCTCTCCACAGCCGTACGGAAGTTGCTGATGGCGGGCCTCATCACCGACACGGGCCGGTTCCGGCATGCGCAAGCCAGCGCCTTCGAAACGGCGAGCCTCTTGCTCAACAACGACGCCATCGACCATCGAAGGTTGGTCGAACACCTCGAGGAGGAGGACGGGGTCAGCGCCAGCGAACACGGCGCCCTGCTCGCTGGCCTCCAACGCAGCACATCCACTGACGCTGGCCCGTGGCGCATGGTCAGCACCAAAGCGGGGACCCTCGAAGGGCGGCTCGCTTCCTTGCTGTTGGGCACCGGTGCTGACCTGGTTGTTGTGCTCCGCCACCGCGATGGAAAGACGCGCGTCACGGGCCGAGCACGGGCCTCCGCTTGCCGTGAAGGGCTTCACCTTGGCCGCCTTTTCGAGCACGCTGCATCCCTCCACGGAGGCGAGGGCGGAGGCCATGACGGCGCTGCGGGTTGGACGTCCTCGCTTGATCCGGTGGCCGCGGAAACGGCGGTGCTTGCAGCGGTGGCCGCCGTACGAAGGGAGGGGGACGCGTGATGCGAGGGCCGGAAGACGTTGTTCAGCGCGTGTTGTCCTCACCCGAGGAGGCCGTGGAGGCCCTCCCAACATGGATGGACGACGCCGGGGTCGACGGCTGGCTCCGGCTCTGTGAAGCCGCGATCTTCCTTGGCGCACCTGGGCTGCTCACCGCTTGGCGCACCCACTTGACGCCCGCTGAAGCCACGGTGCTTGACCTCGTAGAACGACGTTCCACAGGCCGCACGGTCGAAGCCTCCCATCTTGATGCGGCGCTCGAGGTGTGCCGGGCACAGGACACACGTGACCTCGCGCTTGAGGGTCGCGTCCGCATGGAGCGGGGTCTGCATCGCTACGAAGGCGGGGACGTCGAAGGCGCCAGGGACGACCTCACGTGGGCAGAGACCCGGCTGTCCTCGGTCGCCAAGGCCTCGCGTGACCATGACCTCTCCCTCCTCAACAAGGCCGCCTTTCACCTCGCTGTCGGTGAGGCCATCATGGCCTTGCAGACCTACGGTGAACTCTCGCGTACCGCCGGCCATGCCGACGAATCCATTGCGATCTCCCGCTTGGCAGCGGGTCGAATCCATGCGGATTTAGGCCAAGAATTCGATGCGCTGCGCTTGCTTTGGCTTGGGCATGCGCACGCGATCCGTGCGGGGCAGACCATGCTCGCCATCGAAGCAGGAACGACGTTCGTTGATCTTGCTGAGCAGCACCTCACTAACGATGCAGCACCCATGGCTCAGCAGGTGGAGGAGGCCGCACCGCGCAGCGCTGGAGGCCCCGTGCCCCAACCTGCTGTCCTGCGCTCGGAAGCAGAAGCCGTGCTGACGTGGTGCAGCGAAGCCTGCGGTGATGACCTCTCTGGACCGGAACGGCCAGAACTTCGTGCTGTGGCCCTCCTGGCCGGCCGATACGGTCGTACGGACCTCGTTGAACGCCTTCTTGACGCAGCCGAGGCCGTTGACGATCCGATGCTGTGTGCCGTGATGCAGCAGGTCGATGCAGACAACGCATCACGGTGGGCCACCCGCATGGCGGCCCTCGCCCTCAAGGGCCTCGACCCAGACGCCCAGGTCTGAGAATTCCTCCGGATCCCACTCCGCCATCGGTGGCACCTCGGTCCACCACGTCGTTCGTGCCACGTGAGGGTCGCACACCGGGGCCTCGCTCTCGTCCAACAGCACGACAGCAAGCCAGCCTTCGTCGTAGTAGTCCCTGTTCCACGCGAGGATCTCTCCACGACGGCCTGTTTCCTCGTACAGTTCCCGGTGCATCGCCTCCTCGGGCGATTCGCCGGGTTCCACGCGACCGCCTGGAAGTTCCCACCCCCGCTCTGGATGTTCCACGAGCAGGAGTCGGCCGCCGCGCCCAAGCGGCTTCAGGTCAGCGCGGTCCTCAACCGCCCACGCCAGCACAAACCGGGGCACCGTCACGCCCCCATGCGCTCACGGGCGGTTGAGAGGACCTCCTCGGCCCATGCCTCACCGCTGGCCATCGCGCGGCGAGCGAGAAAGAACACCTCCTCGACCTCGCCCTGTTCGAGCAGCGTCAGCAAGCGCGCATGTTCTGGGTCCAACCCTGTGCCGTCCGATTCAGGCTCAGGGGCCTCGGGTTCCGGAGGTGGCTCGTCCGAGGCCAAGCGTGCCCGCAATCCAAGCATGCCCTCCAAGAACGCGTCACGGGTTTCGACATCAGGTGGGCTCCATGGCGGCGCTTCACCACCTTCCAAGGCGGTGTTGAGCCGGTCCTGGTAGCGGTCCCTGACGTCGAGGTGAGGGCGAAGGGTTTGGACGTGGTCGTAGCACAACCACGCTTCGTCGTGACGCCCGCGTGTTTCGTGGAGCCGTCCAAGTTCAAGCCAGAGCTCGTGGTTTTGAGGCCGGTGGGCGAGCAGGTGAGCGGACAGCTCGACGAAGAGGTCCTCGTCGTGCTGGCGCAGGCGTTCCAGCCGTCGACCGAAGACGATGGCGGCACGAGGGTCGCTGAAGTCGAGACGGCGGCAACGCGTTGCGAAGTCGTCCACGTTGGGCCGAAGGTCAACCTCAATGTTCGTCCACCACCGGGCGGCGTGGAGCGGGTCGACCAACAGTGCGGCTTCCAGCAGTTCCTCTGCAACGTGGACGAGGTCCATGCTCCGAAGTTGGCCTGCGCGTTCCGGGTCCCGCCCAAGCACCGCGAAGAGGTCCTCCAGCACGGCGTGAACGCCGGGCCCGTCGTTGAGCATCACCTTCAGTCGAATCAGCATGCGCCACGAATCCTCCTCCGTGAAATCGTGGAGCAGGGCCTGCCGTGCGTGCTGTTCAGCCCACGCCACGTTTTGGTCGGCACGTTCGGGGTCGCGCTCGGCGAGGTTCAGGAATCGACGGGCCTGTGCAAGGTGCCGGCCGCCGAGGTGGCGGCGTGGGTGCTGCAGGGCGTCGCCGAGGTCCTCGGGCATGCGATCACCTTGGGGATTGGACGGTGGTGAATGCTGCGCGGTCGGCTCCCCATGGGATGGTGGCATCGAAGCCGACCTTCGAGGTGCGGCCGTCGTCGTAGCGGCTCGGGTCGAGGGATGAGCCACGCTGGTCACGCAGGATGATGGTGTCACGGTCCGGTTGCCAGCGGGTCATCATGGCCCATTCCACCGACCGGGGGTCGGTGATGTCGATGTCCTCGTCCACCACGGTCACCGCCTTCATGGACGGGTGGCCTCGGAAGGCCGCTTCGATCGCCAACCGTGGGTCGTCTTCCGACGACCTCTGAATTGAAACAACGCAAGCCAACCAGCCGCAGCCTCCATCGGTCATGTGCACGTCATGGCACCTCACAACGTCGTTCACGGCCGCTTTGATCGTGGGCGCTCTTGGCAAGCCCATGAGGGTCTTGTGTTCCGCCTCGCCGGGGATCAGCGCGTGAAAAATTGGGTTTGTTCGATGGGCCACGCCGTCGATGGCGATGACGGGCTGTTGTCGAACGTCATCAACGGTCCCGGTGATGTCGACGTACGGACCCTCGTCCGCGTCCTCAAGGGTGATCCTTCCCCACATCACGTACTCCGCGTCCGCTGGGACAACGACCCCGTTGGGGGCCGTCGTGCAGCGCATCGGGCGGCCGTAGAGCCGCTCGTGAAGGGCGGCCGCGACCGTCATCTCGTCGAGGAAATCAGCGAACGTGGAGGCGGCGGCAAGGAGCACGACCGGGTCAGGGGCGTTGACGATCGCGATGTTCACCTCGCGGCCTGCGGCGCGGGCCTCGTCGACCATCGTTCGAAGGTGACGAGGGACGAGCCGGACGACGACGTGTTCGTCGTCCTTGAGCAACTGGCGGTGGAAACTGATGTTGCGTCGCTCCCCATCGTCCGCCACGATGACGGAAGCCGACATGTAGCGACCGGCGTCTTCGGGCCAGTGGTGGGGGATGGGCAAGGTCGACAACGAGGGAGTTGGCCGGCGCACGTCGAAGGCTTCGGCAGATGCAACGTCCACCATGTCTGGTGATGTTGGGTTGGCCATGGCCCAGCCTAAGGTATCGATGTAGGCCTCCGGGGCGATGCCGATGGCGGCGCAGAGCCGCTCCCGCGTGAGCATGTTGATGGCCGCTCGATGGCCAGGCGCTTCCTCAAGCCGCTCAAACACGGCCATGGCTCCGTCGTTGGCGGCCGACCAGCGCCAGAGGCCGTGCACAACGCTGATTGGTTCCTTCACCACGGTGGCGGCAGCGAGGTGGTCCCGGAAGGCCATGGGCCCTCCTCGGGTCCTCGGGGCTTGAACGTCACGCCCATGGGGCGCGGCGTATTGCCCGACGTGCCTTTGATATAGGGGGCCAAGGTGGGCGACATGCTTCGATGAGGTGATGTCATGGGTCGAGGACTCTTTGCTGGCGCTAAGATGGCCAAGGACCGCCAGAAGTTTCGGTGGTCGGACCGCCGCTACAAGAAGCGCATGCTGAAGACGCGCGAGCGTCACGATCCGCTCGGGGGCTCCACGCAGGCCAAGGGCATCGTGGTCGAGAAGGTCGGCATCGAAGCGAAGCAGCCCAACAGCGGCATTCGCAAGGCCGTCAAGATCTCCCTCATCAAGAACGGCAACAAGTTGACCGCGTTCGCCCCCGGTGACGGCGCCATCAACTTCATCGACGAGCACGACGAGGTCATGGTCGAGGGTATCGGTGGCCGCATGGGTCGTTCCTACGGTGACATTCCCGGAGTCCGATACAAGGTCATCCAGGTCAACGGCGTTTCGCTCGACGAAATGGTCCGTGGTCGAAAGGAGAAGCCCGTTCGTTGAGGTGGTACCATGAGCGACGAATCCGAGACCATCCAAGAGGAAGTTCGCCCCATCGCCGGAATCGGCACCAAGGTGTTCGGCAAGTGGGACGCGAGCGAAGTCACCTGCCGGGACCCCGGTCTGGCCCCCTACGTCAACCTGACCACGGTTGGCGTGCCCCACACCGGTGGCCGCCACGCCAACGCGTGGTTCGGCAAGGCCAAGCTCTCCGTCGTCGAGCGCTACATCAACAAGCTCATGCGCTCCGGAAAGTACACCGGCAAGAAGCAAGGCGCCATGAAGGCCTTCGAAGAGGCCCTCGACACCATGCACGAGCGCTCCGGCGACAACCCGCTGCAACTGTTCGTGGACGCGCTGTGCTACGCGGCCCCGATGGAGGAGATCACCCGCATCAAGTTCGGTGCCGTGTCGCAGCCCAAGGCCGTCGATGCCTCCCCCTCTCGCCGCCTTGACATCGCCCTTCGCAACCTTGCTGCGGGTGCCGCTTCCGGAACGCGCAAGTCCAAGCGCACGCTCACCCAGTGCATCGTCAACGAAATCACGAAGGCAAGCTCGGGCGACGTGACGTCCTTCGCCGTGGCGAAGAAGGAAGAGGTTGAGCGCATCGCGGCTTCGGCCCGGTGAGCGCTCATCGGTGTTGCCTCGCGCACGCGCGCTGACCGATGGCTGATGTTCCGCGGGAGATCCCGTGGAACCCGACCTCGTCCAGAACCTGCCCGCCGCACCCTGTCGTTTGGCTCAGCCTGATGGCGTTCAGTTCCGTGGGTCAATGCGCCACGGCAACGGCCGAGGAGAGCGATTGCAGCCCCGCTTCCGGCCCATTGAGCAGCGCCGGGCTTAAGAACCGGGCTCCGGTCGGTCGAATCACCGAAGGTGGCCGTCATGGGACGCAAGGAAGACAACATCAAGAAGGCGACAGAGGTCATGCACGACCTCCCTCAAATCCGCAACCTCTGCATTGCAGCCCACATCGACCACGGCAAGACCACGCTCTCGGACAACCTCATCGCAGGGGCCGGGATGATGTCGTCCGACCTCGCTGGCGCGGCCCGTGTGCTTGACTTCGACGAGCAGGAATCGGCTCGCGGCATCACCATCAACGCGGCGAGCGCGTCCATGGTGCACACCTACGAAAAGCAGGATTTCCTCATCAACCTGATCGACACCCCCGGCCACGTCGACTTCGGTGGCGACGTGACGCGTGCCATGCGCGCCGTCGACGGCTGCTTCATCCTCGCCTGCGCGGTCGAAGGCCCGATGCCACAGACCGAGACGGTCGTTCGTCAGGCACTCAAAGAGAAGGTCAAGCCGGTGCTCTTCATCAACAAGGTGGACCGGCTCATCAACGAACTCCAGGTGACCCCTGAGGACATGATGGCCCGTTTCCAAGAGACCATCAAGAAGGTCAACAAGCTCATCCGTCAGTTCGCGCCTGAGGAGTTCAAGAAATCCTGGCAGGTTGACGTCGGCTCCGGCACCGTGGCCTTTGGGTCCGCGTACCACAACTGGGGCATCACCGTGCCCTACATGCAGAAGTCGGGCATCTCGTTCAAGGAGATCTTCGAATACTGCAACAACGAAGACCAGAAGACCCTCGCCAAGAAGGCTCCTGTGCACGAAGTGCTGCTGGACATGGCCGTCGCTGAACTTCCCAGCCCCGTTCAAGCCCAGCCCTACCGCATCCCCAACATCTGGAACGGCGACATGGACTCCGCCATTGGCAAGGCCATGCTCACCTGTGACCCCGAGGCCGAACTCGCGATGATGATCACCAAGATTTGGATGGACCCTCACGCTGGTGAAGTCGCTGTTGGTCGAATCTACTCCGGCGCCATCAACCAAGGCGAGTCGGTCTATGCCATCGGCGCTGCGAAGCCTGAGCGCGTGCAGCAGGTCGCGATGATGGTCGGTGCCGACCGCATCACCGTCCCCAAGGTCGTCGCTGGCAACATCGCAGCCATCACCGGCATCAAGTCGGCCGCTGCGGGTGTGACGCTTTCCCGGGACAAGGACTTCGAGCCCTTCGAAGCCATCCGTCACTACTCGGACCCCGTGGTTACCGTTGCTGTCGAGCCGAAGTCCATGAAGGACCTTCCGAAGTTCATCGACGCTCTTCGTGCCCTCGCCAAGGCCGACGCCTCGCTGCAGGTCACCACCAATCAGGAAACCGGTGAGGCGTTGCTGGCCGGCATGGGTGAACTGCACCTCGAGATCACCACCTACCGCATCGAAGAAGAGCAAGGCATCAAGGTCCAAGTCAGCCCCCCCATCGTGGTCTACCGCGAAGGTTTGGAGTCGAACAACCGTGGGAACCCCTTCGAAGGCAAGTCGCCCAACCGCCACAACCGCTTCTTCATCGAGGTCGAAGCCCTCCCCGAAGACGTGGTGCAGGCCCTCCGTGACGGCCACTTCGGTGACGGCACGGTCCGTGACAAGGACTCCAAGGAAACCGGCGACAAGTTCGCCGAGTTTGGTATGGACAAGGACATGATGCGCAAGATCTACGCGATCAACGGCACGAACGTCCTCGTCAACGACACCAAGGGTATTCAGGGCCTCCACGAGACCCGTGAACTCATCATCGAGGCCTTCAACGAAGTGTGCAAGAAGGGCCCCGTCGCGGACGAACCGATCACCGGCGTCATGGTGCGCGTGGTGGACGCCAAGCTCCACGAAGACGCCATCCACCGCGGACCGGCCCAGACCATCCCTGCTGTCCGCAACGGCATCAAGGGCGCCATGCTGCGCGGTCGCACCGTCATCATGGAACCGATGCAGAAGGCCTTCGTGTCCGTGCCCAACGACTGGCTCGGTCAGGTGACCCGCGAGGTGACGAACCGTCGCGGCATCATCGAAGACATGCCCTCGGAAGGCGAGGTGACCACCGTGGTCGGCATCCTCCCCATCGCCGAGACCTTCGGTTTCTCGAACGACATCCGGGCCGCCTCACAAGGCCGTGCCGTCTGGAACACGGAGAACCTGGGCTTCGAGAAGCTCCCTGAGCACCTCTTCGACAAGGTCGTTGGTGAGATCCGCACGCGCAAGGGCCTCAAGCCCGAGCCCTACCCCGAGTCCTACTACGCCGAGTGAGCAGGATGGGTGGCGAAGGGACGGTTGTGTCCCTTCACGCTGCACCCCAAGGGGGGGTGCCGAAGCCTTCGGTGCCGTGGCTTGATGTCACGTCGCTCGGTTGTGCCGGTGACCTGCAACGGAACAAACGGCACCATGGAGGCCCACAACGTGCTGTTTGCGTGTATGGGCTTGAACGCCTTGAGGCACTTCGAGACGAAGGCCACCCCATCGACCCCGGCTCAACGGGTGAAAACGTGCTGATCCATGGTCTTGCATGGTCGGACCTCGCTGCCGGTGATGTGCTTCACCTGGGGCAGGTCACGCTTCGCTTAACGACGGAGGCTCCACCCTGCTCGACCATCGCGGGTTCGTTTGCAGAAGGGGCCTTCCAGCGCATTTCTGCAGCACAGCACCCGGGTTGGAGCCGCTGGTACGCAGAGGTGTTGACCGAGGGTCGCATCGAGGTGGGCGACGTGGTCCGTCTCAACTCAAGCGCTTGAGTTGCAGATCGGTCAATTCACGAAGGGCGAGCAGGCCGGGGCCGTCGGGCAGCTGATCGAGGCACGCGTGCGCTTCGGCATGGAAGGCTTCAGCACGCGCTCGCCCGTACGCGATGGAACCGGAGGCCTCGAGGCCGGCATGCGCCGTTGCAATGTCCTCAGCGCTCGCTGCCTCGCCCCGTCCAAGCCCGCGCATCAGGTCTGCCTTCGCGTCGGTGTCGGGTTGGGCAAGGGCATGGATGACCATCAGGGTGCGCTTGCCCTGGGCCACGTCTGAGCCTGCAGGTTTACCGAGCGTTTCCGTGTCGGAGGTCACGTCGATGAGGTCGTCCATCAATTGGAAGCAGAGCCCCATGGTTCGACCCCACTCCCCGAGGCATGCAACGGTCTCGTCGTCTGCACCGCTGAGGAGCGCTCCAAGTTCCGCACAGACCTGAAACATCACTGCAGTCTTTCCCTCAATCATCTCGAGGTACCGTTCCTCCGTCACCTCCGCTGTGCTTTCGAATTCGATGTCCAATTGCTGTCCTTCCGAGACACGTCGAACCATCCACGCGATCCGCTCCACGATGGCTGGCATCAGGTCGAGGTCGAAGGCGGGCTCGTCGCACAGGTGCTCGAAGGCGATGGCCAACATCGCATCACCGGCGTTGATCGCCGTTGGGACGTCGTAGGCAACGTGGACCGCTGGGCGACCTCGCCGAATCGGGTCGTCGTCCATGATGTCGTCGTGCACGAGGGTGAAGTTGTGAATGATCTCAATCGCTGCACCAACGTCGAGCATCCCAGCGTGCGTGTCCCCGACCGCCTTGGCCACCAGCCAAGGCAACGAGGCGCGCATTCGCTTTCCACCGCCTTCGATCAGGTGCATCATCGCGTCGCCCAAGCGGGGATGGCGGGACGCCCGCAAGCGGCGCTCAATCCGCGTTTCAATGAGGGGCAGGACCTCCTTGACCGACGTGAGGAGGTCGGCGCCCGTCGCGCCGGGGAGCATGTGACTCACGTCACCCATGTCGTGGATTTCGGGCGTCGACAGGTCCTTCATGGCCTTCACATCGGTGGCCGTCCACCACGCATCGGTCATGATCCGGGCTGCGATGCAGCGGAACCAAGGCGCCACCGGATGCAAGGGGTCATCGTCGATCAGCATGTTTTCGAGTTCCTCTCGAGTGACCCACCGAACCTCCGCAACTTCGTTTGGGTTTGGGTCCATTTCGAGGTCGTTCACGCGTCCGAGCAGCAGGTGGTCGACCTCACGTTCGATCCACGTCGCGTCCTGCCGGGCCTGGTAGCGAAAACGACCGACGTGGACCAAGTCCTCGACCGTGACGGACGTGATGCCGAGTTCTTGAGCGAGTTTCCGAACGGCTGCTCGACGAACGCCAAGGCCGTCGCGCTCTTCCTGTTCGTCAGGCACGGCCAAGGGGTGAGAGCAGCAGGTGTTGGCCCAGACGCCGGGGAAGGTGATTTTGTCGTCCGCGCGGCGCTGGAGCAGCAGCCGTTCGTTGCCGTCGATCAGCAGGACCGAAAAGGCGCGGTGGTAGGCACCAGCCCCTCGATGCGCGGTCGCTTTAGGTGCGCTTCCGCAGGGGACGTCTTGTTCGTCGACGAGGATGAGGGCTTCCGCCATCATCTCGACCTGCTGAGCATCGAGACCGTGGAGGGCGTCGAGGTCCTCAGCATGCAAAGCCATGCCCGAAGGGTCCACGCGGCGGGTTTTCATCCCTTCTGCGCGGGTGGAAAACGCGTCCCTCGCACGTCTTCGCCGAGAACGGCAGCCCGCAATCGACCTGCAACCTCGCCGTTGACAAAGGAGGTTTCAATTCCAGCAGATGCGATGCTTTGGGCACGTTGCACCTTGAGCCCGATTCCTCCCGTCACGTCAATGTCCGAGGCATGATGGCCAACGTAGCCTTCGTCCTCCGACCAGACGGAGATCAACTCCTGGGGTTCCCCAGCCACCGGAGGACGACGCAAAACGCCATCAGCACCCCCCATGGCAAAGACCACGCGAACGACGTTTGGCAGTTCCATGGCGCAGCGGTACACAAGGTCGTCGCCGGAAAGAATGCCAAATTCCTTTGGCCCGTGCACGGGAACAACGTCGCCCCAGGTCACTGGTGTGCGGTGGTCCGGCACAAGGCGCAGGACGTCGCCTTTGAACGAGGGGCCCGTTCCTTCGGCCCACGCGTGCGGTGGATGGCTGCTCGTGGTGAGCCCCGCAGCACCCAAGGCCGAACACACCTCCTTCGAAAGGAGCATCATGTCTTCACGGACACGCGCGACAGCCTCGTCCTGTGAGGTGCAATCGTCCCCACCGACGGCATCCGACCTGCCGTCGGCCAGCGCCCATTGTTTCGCTCGAAGGTGTCCGAAGGACCCTGCACCGTGGACGAGCACCACGCGGACCCCGTGCTGTTCGGCCTCCGCCACCTCGGCGGTCAGCCGATGGATCACCTCCGATTTGCTCGTCGTGAGCATGGCTTTCTCGGTGATCAGCCCCCCACCGAGTTTGACCACCACCAAGGGGACCATGCCCCGCCCACTGGCTTCGGCTTCATGAGGCTGCTCGCGAGGGTTGAAGACCGATGTGGGGCAGGTTCGGCCATGACGGACGTTCCGACCGTTGACCTGCTGTTGCGGCACTTGCAGGCCGAACTTGAGGCGAGCGCGTCCATTCCCGACCCGCACGAACGGGGGCAGCGTCAGCGCCGGCTGGAAGCAGCCATCCAAGAGGCCATTCTGTTCAACACGCGCTTTGCCCAACGTGTTCGCTTAGGGCTCGACCCAACCGTGGTGGTGGACGCGCACGGCCACGACGCTGAGCGTGGTCCAGTTCCCAGCGTGGTGGTGGGTGCGGCCGGAGCCTGTGAGCACTGCGCAGCACCGCTCGACCCGGACCTGGATTTCTGCGCCAGGTGCGGAGGTCGTTGATTCACTCTTCTTCGTCCCAACGGGCGAAGGTGTCCTGAATTGCGGGGTCGTCCGCCTCGACTTGGAAGAGCGCCGACGGCGGAACTTCCTCCGTCAGGAACACCGTGGTGCCGGCCCGGAAGATGGTGTGGCCTTCGGCGATCGCGCGGATCGTGTCGACTTCAAGGATGGCAGGCCGGTCGATGCGCACGCGACCGGCTTCCAAGGCGTTGGCGATGGTCAGCGAGAGGTGGATGTGCTTGCGGCTTCCCGACAGGATGCCGAATTGGAGCAAGGAGTCCACTTCGCCCTGTTCGCATGGCCAGTAGAGCGCATCGGGAATGTCGTCGGTGGGGAGGTCGAGTTCAATCTCAATCGAATGGCCATAGGTCGCCCGAATCATCTCGTTCTCAACCTGCCAACGGCCCTTTTCGTCGGCGTTCGCGATGGCCTCAAAGTGCCATGCGCGAACCCAATGCAGGTGGCGACGGCTGTTGGCGATGGCGTTGGACAGGTCCCGGGTCGCGACCCATCCGTTGATGTCCATGTCCACGTCGAACTTCTCCGGAGCGTGGCGGAGCACAAGCGCGAGAATCCGGCCCAAGGAGCCTGCTTCGCGGTCGGACATGATGAACTTCCCTTCCTCGTTGCAAACCGGGCAGTTGGTCCCAGAGAAGTGCCCGTGGCTCTTGCATTGACGCAGCATGGCAGGGTGCCTCCGCGCCACGTTCATTACATCATCGGCCCGAACCGACCGCGATGGTCAAGTGCCCGCGAAGCGTGCAAGGGCCATGGTCGATGTGGCGGTCGTTGGAGCGGGCCAGACCGCCTTTGGTCAGCACCCCGGCGCGATGAAGGACATGTGGTCCGAGGCGGTGCGTGCGTGCGTGGACAGCGTCGACGGGGACCTACGCCTCAGCGACGTCGACGAACTCTTCCTCGGCTCAACAGCGTTTGGTGGCGGCCAACTCGGGAACACCGCTGCCTACCTTGGTGAACATGCGGGCATGGCAGGGGTTCCAGCACGCCGGGTGGAAAACGCCTGTGCCTCCTCAGGCTTCGCCCTTCGAGACGGCTGGGCGGCCATCGCCAGTGGTCGAGCAGACCTCGTGGTTGTCGGCGGCCTTGAGACCATGAACGACCTCACGCCAGAACGAAAGCGCTACTGGTTGGGGGTGTCCGGTGACACCGAATGGGAGCGGCTTGCGGGGCTGACGTTTCCCGGGACCTATGCGCTCATGGCGCGGCGTCATGCGCACGAGCACGGGAGCACCCACGACGATCTCGTCCATATCAGCGTGAAGAACCACGCACACGCCCTTGACAACGAGCATGCTCACCTTCGCAAGGCGGTTCCGTTCGAAAAAGCCGCTGCGGGAGCGATGATCGCGGACCCGCTGACGCTGTACGATTGTTGCCCGACCTCCGACGGCGCCGCTTGCCTCGTCCTGGCCTCTGCGGACCTCGCAAGGTCCCTGACCGATACACCCGTATGGATGCGCGGTTCAGGCGCGGCTTCCGACCACCTCGCCCTTCACGACCGACCCTCGCTCACGACCCTTCCAGCAACGAAGAAGGCTGCAGCGCAGGCCTATGCAGCGGCAGGCCTCGGGCCGAAGGACCTTGACCTGGCGGAAGTGCACGATTGCTTCACCATCGCCGAGCTGCTGGCGACGGAAGACCTTGGTTTGGCCGAGGTGGGCGAAGGCGGAACCTTCGCGCGGGAAGGTCGCGGGCGACGAAACGAGGGACGCACCACCGTGAACGGTTCTGGAGGCCTCAAAGCGAAGGGTCACCCGCTCGGTGCGACGGGGGCCGGTCAGGTGGTCGAGGTCTTCAAGCAACTCAGGGAGCAGGCTGGCGCTCGTCAGGTTCGGGACGCCGAATGTGCGCTCACGCACAACGTGGGCGGTTCTGGCGCAACATGCGCCGTCCACATCTTCGGGAGGGACCGAGCATGACCGCCCCAAGCACGTTCAACGGTGGTTGGTTGAGCGAGGTCGAGGGGGGCTTGCTGCTCCAATCCTGCTTCCGTGTGAACGGCGCTCCCGCCTTTGCGCCGGACGCGGACCACACCACGATGTCGGTCGATGTTCTGGAAGCATGGGCAGCATCAGGGTGTCCGCTCGAGGTGGCTCCCCTCCCTGATGGTCTTGACCGTGATGTCGTTCTGACCTCGCTTCCCAACCTTGTCGAAGCCGAATCCAGCACCGTGCGCCTCCACCTGCTCGACCATGCTGTGGCCGTCGTGGACGGTGAGGCACCGGAACCCCAAGGTTGGCCAACAGACGGAACCATCGACCTCGATCCTGAGATGCATGCAGGCCTCGAGCACGCGTGGGCGCTCGAGCGCTCGCTCACGAACGTCTCGCAGGGCGCGTATGTGTCCGACCGCACACACCGACTTGGGATGGGCGCTCGCCTCGGCCTTGCGGCGCAGGCAGGCCCAACGTGGCCACCACGAGGTGCGGACGTGGACGGCCATCCTCTCAGCGGTGGTGCGCACCTGCAACCGTCCGGGACGGTGTACTCATGGACGAGGTTGATTGCAGCTGGAGCGCCTTCGGAATTTGCCCTGCGCGCACCGCTCTTGGGAGGGCTCACGTCCATGGTGATCGACCTTGACGACGGCCCGCGTGGGGTGTTTCTCCACGCTGATGGTCACGATGCCAACGTGGAGATTGGTGGTCGCGTTCGGTTGGTGGTTCGTCGTCTGTACGCGCAGGACGGTGTCCTTCGTTATGGGCGAAAAGCCCTGAGTTGACTCGATGGACATCTTGAAGGTCGAAGTCGGCCCCTTCCATGCATGGCGGCCTTTGACCCTCGTCGAGGACGACGCGAAGCAGCAGACAACCTGGGCCACAACGAAGACGGTGACTGCGCTCGCTGTGGAGGCGAAGCGCAACCGTCGACCATGTCCGGTTACCTTTCATGCGCCCGATGTGGTTACGAGTGGAAGGACCCGAACCACGTTGAAGCGCGCGCTGGCCCTCTGCGGGACGATCACCATCACAACGCCCAGTTGGTGGAGCAGTTCAAGCAGGAGATGAAGTCCGGTGAACTTCGCGGCATGCTTGGCATCGACAAGGGGCTCTCGGGGGAACAGGAAGCAAGCCTTCAACGGCTGGAAGAGAAGTGGATGAGTGGCATGCAGGGGCAGTTCAATGCTGCGGTGGAAGAGCGCAAACCCTTGATGATCAACTTCGATGACGACGACAACATCGTGTCGACCACGGTCGCTGCCTTCCACATCCTCACGAACGACTTCGATGGCGGGGAAGAACTTCGTTTGGAGTATCCAAGCTACGGCACGGAGTTCTATGCGTACAACGAAACCAGCCCGACGGGATGGCGTCGTGGCCGGACCCGAGAGGACACGGCCAGGTCCATCACGAACGCGATCAACCGCCATTCACGTCTGGTGTACGCCAACCTTGAGGGCCACATCATCAACCTTGAACTTCGAGAGGCCAACCTCGACCCGGCTGCGCTTGTGGTCTTCGTCGACGACCCCGGCGGTCAGGACATCGTGGCGGAGAAAGGCGGGGTCCTCCTCGATCACCGCGAGGTTCA
>JALRLN010000210.1 GCA_023254445.1 Candidatus Poseidoniaceae archaeon
GCGGTCTCGGCCACGTCATGGTCGGCCTTGCTCTCGGAGCGCATCAGCCCGTGACGGATGTAGCGGTCGATCAGCGGAACCATCAGCATCGTCTCCGACACCGGCATGGCCAGCAAGGCCGGCCCCGGATCGGGAACCCCTGGAGGCATGTCGCGCCCCTGCCGGTGGAGGTAGAGCCGAGCATGGTCCGCCAAGGTGCCATCGCGTCGCTCAAACGCCTCCCACGACGAGGCGACGCCCGTTGGCAGGCGTCTGGACCCAAGCACGTCGAACAGCCAATCGTCGAGGCCGGGCAAGCGCTTGCCCTCAGCATCGGGCCCGGGGCCTTTGGCGAGGTCCACCAACAACTGCGAAAACCCGTCCGCAACGCCAGCAATGTACTCGATTTCTGGCGCGGAAGGGCGGACAAAGTAGGCGAGGTCTTGGTACGGTGCAAGGTTGGCGTCGCGAACCAAAGCGGGGACCGGGACCTCGTAATCCACTTCGCCAAAGAATTCCGTGTAGCGTGCGTATGCCTCCTCGTCCACGTCGGTGGGGTCCGGCGGCGTCGCGGTCAGGCCGAGGACGATTGGGTCTCCGAGGAAGGTGCGCACCTCGTCGAGGACCTTGCCCCAGTGGTGCAACAGGTGGTGGCACTCGTCGAGGATGATCAGCCCCACACCGGCCTCCTTGAGCGCGGCAAGGGTCGCCTTCGCAGAAGAGTGCAGCACGAACAGGGCGTTGCCATGGGCGACCAACTCGTCGCGGACCTTCTTTCGATAGAAGGAGCGTCGCTCGTTGAACACGTCGTCGTTGCTGTCGCGCAGGTCGAGGATCCACGCCCTCGCCTGTTCCTCGTCTTCGGCCTCGGACTTGTCGATGAGGTCGTTCACCCAGAGCTCCATGGCTTCAGCGTCGAGCCCTTCGTCGCGGGGCTGCGGCATTGTGACCGATTGGTAGGTCAAGGAGGTCAGGATGCCCGGCTCCTTCCCGTCCGTGCTCAGTTCGGATTCCCTGCCGTCGAGTTCGAACAACTCCTCGGCGCGAGCCACCCATTGTGCCTGAATGGCCGAATTCGGGCTCAGGACCAGTGTTGGTAGGCGCACAAGGTCGCTCCAAACGTAGAGTCCGAGCACGGTCTTCCCTGACCCTGGCGGTGCAACCACCAGCAAGCGGCGCTCGCCGGCGTCCAGTTTCTGTTTGATGATGGACGACGAGGCAACCTGCGACGGCCGGAGGCTGCCTCCGAAGCCGATGGCCCCGAAGTCGTTCGGGGTCAGCATGGATTCCTTTCGGCTGTGGTAGGCTTCAGGATTTCTCCATTGTCCGTTCGTGAGACGGGTCACTCAGCACCATCGAGGGCCAAGCGTTGTGCGTCCCACAAAGCCGTCAGGCCCCTGTCGGCCATGCCCAGCAGCGCCATGAGTTCCTCGCCGTCGTAGGTGGCTTCCTCACCGGTGGCCTGCAGTTCGACGTAGCGGTCGTCGCTCGTCTTGATGACGTTCATGTCCACGTCTGCACGGCTGTCGAGGTGGTAGTCGAGGTCCAGCCAGACCTCGCCTTCGAGCAGGCCCACCGAAATGGCAGCGAGTTCGTGCGGCATCACGGCCATCTCGTGCTCGGCACGCTCGGCCTCGGTCAGCGTCGGGGCCGACCAACCGGCCTTTCGCTGGTCTTCCGTCGGTCGCAGGTGTGCGGGAAGGCAGTCGCCGGAGGCGATGAGGCGGCGGACGGCGAGGCGCAGGGCGATGCCGGCCGCGGTGATGGAAGCGCACCGGGTGCCACCGTCCGCGTTCAGCACGTCGCAATCGATGTTGATCGCGACCGGCCCAAGGGCCTCAAGGTCGACCGCGGCGCGGAGGGAACGGGCGATGAGGCGCTCGATTTCCTGCGTGCGGCCCTTCGCGCCGTTGCGCTCGCGACGGAAGCGGCTGTCGGTGCTCGCGGGGAGCAGGCTGTACTCGGCGTGGACCCAGCCCTTGGTGGCGTCGCGGGGGAACCAGCGTGGCAGGCTGCGCTCTTTGGTGACGCAGGCGAGGATGACCGTGTCGCCTTGGCGGTAGAGCACCGAGGCCAGCGCGTTTGGGGTGAAGTCGAGTTCGACCTCAACGTGACGCATTTCGTCCTGCTGTCGGTCCGGGTTGAAGCCGGTCTTGTCCTTCGCCATGGTGCTCCCGA
>JALRLN010000211.1 GCA_023254445.1 Candidatus Poseidoniaceae archaeon
AGGGCCAGCAGCTGGACCAGCAGAGCGAGAACGACAACGACGGCGACGGCATCCCCGACGACCTCGACAACGATGACGACAACGACGGCATCGTCGACGACCTCGACTCCAACCCGATGGACCACGACAACGACGGCATCGTCGACTCTGAGGACAACGACGACGACGGCGACGGGATCGATGACGAGACCGAAGTCAACGACGGCGACCCCAACACCGACATCTACGACCACGACAACGATGGCATCAACGACGCAGTCGACCTCGACCGCGACAACGACGGCATCGACAACCGCAACGACCTGTCGGAGACGGGCGAGGACCTGTCCCGTGACCACGACAACGACGGCATGAACGACGCTGTCGACGACGACGACGACAACGACGACATCCTGGACGTCGACGAGGTTGATGGCGCCACCGGTAACTACCGCTACGACCACGACAACGACGGCATCTGGGACCTCACCGACACGGACGACGACAACGACGGCCTGTCGGACTGGTTCGAGCAGAACGACGGCAACCCGCTGACTGGACAGTTCGATCACGACAACGACGGCATGGACAACATCGACGACGACGACGACGACGGCGACGGCCTGCTCGACGACCTCGAGCTCTGAGGCCAACGCCTCGCTGCGACGCGTTTCACCGGTGCGTGACACCGGCGGCCGGACCTCGGGGGGGTGCGCCCCCCTGAGGTCCCCCTCTTCTCCCCTCCCTTCGGCCTGAACAACGCTTCAAGTACGTCCGAGCAGACGTTTTATGCATGCTTGAGTGCAACATCGATGCCCGCGGAAAAGCAGCACGCTTGATGAGCGGCCTCGTCTCCGTGGCAGCGGGCCTTGTGCTCACCCTCCTCATGATGTTCGACGTGGTGAGCGGACAAGCCGTGACCTTCGCTGCGGGCGCGGCGGTGCTTGGCGGGGCCTTTGCGATCTTCGAAGCCAGGGCCGGATGGTGCGCGCTTCGAGCCATGGGCATCAAGACGCCGCTGTGAACGGCGTCGGGGTTGATACCTCCACCAACCCGTGATACACAGGCAAGGTATCGCACCTGAGCCTTTGATATACGGCTCCTCGGTCCACCGCCACTCGAGGGTGTGCGTATGCTGACCAAGGACCTTCAACTGAAGATTGACGCGAACAGGAAAACCACGGCTGCTGTCGGCTTTGTGCTGATCATGCTGCTCAGCAGCCTCGGGCTGCTGATGACCTCCATGGAGCCGGCGAGCCCTGACATGGAGGGCGTTCAGGCGCCCACCGTTGCCTTCTCCGGCCCGCAGGTGATGGACCAAGGCGGACAAACCACGTGGGACGGCGGGCAGTCGCCGTTCAACGGGGCCGTGCACCCCGCCCTCACCGACATCATGTGGTCCGATCCGGGCGTCGCCTCGGGCATCATCATGGACCTCTCTGTCCTCGAGCTTGGCCTGCCAGCATACACCACCATGCTCGAAGAATCCCGACGTTCCGACCACGACAACGACGGCATCGATGACCTGAACGACCTCGACGACGACAACGACGGCATCTACGACCTGTTGGAACGTTTCGATGGCTGCTACGGGACCGATCCGTACGACCACGACAACGACGGTATCCTGGACGCCGACGACTGGGACGACGACAACGACGGCATCCTCGAAGGCCCCGTCGACTACGACGCGCTCGAGGCGCTCGGCTTGGACCCCCGCAACGTGTCGACCGATCGCTTCGTGACGAGCACGACCATCCACCCGTGGACCGGTCAGCAGGTTGGCCAGTACTACGTGGTTGACCAGAACCCCATGGACCACGACAACGACGGCGTGACCGACGAAGACAACGACGGTTCAGGCGCAGGCCGATACGACGAAGACGACGACAACGACGGCCGAATTGACCAGTTCACCTGGCCGTGCGATCTCGACTGGGACGGCATCCCCGATTACTTTGACACCGATGACGATGGCGACGGTACGCCCGACGTGCTGGACGCCCACCCCTACGATGCTTCCATCACGGGCACCATGGCGGACGCAGCAGCAGCCAGCGGAACGGACGACTTGGAATACGATGCTGCTCGTTCGTGGACCTTCAATGAATACCGCACCTACTCCGGCGGCGTGGATTACGTCG
>JALRLN010000212.1 GCA_023254445.1 Candidatus Poseidoniaceae archaeon
CCGTCCTCGTGCATCATCCACATCACCCGGGGAGCATGTTCTCCGCGGAGCAGACGCTGAAGTTCGTGCCATACACGTTCCATCGCGACCATGGAAAGGCGGTCTGCATTGGCAGCCAACGCACGGCGCAAGGAGGCTTCGATCCTCCAAGGGCTGCCGTCCTCGCGCGCCTGAGCCGCGAATCTGTAGACGCGCATGATGCGCAAGGCATCCTCGTGGAGGCGCTCGCTCGCTCGTCCAACCGCCCGCAGCACCCCATCGTTCAGATCACGTTGCCCGCCATGAAGGTCGATGAGGCAGCGGCGTGCGGGGTCCACGGCCATGGCGTTGATCGTCAGGTCCCGACGTGCAACATCCTTTGCGAGGTCGGTGGTCAGTTCAATCGATGCGGGCCTCCGGCCGTCAACGTACGTCCCGTCGATGCGCAGCGTCGTGGCTTGGAATGGTGCTCCATTCGCTGCCAACAACGTCACGGTTCCGAATTCGGCCCCGGTGTCTTTGGCGCGATCGCCAAAAGCAGCCAACAGGTCGGCCGGCTCGAGGTCGACCGCGAGGTCGACGTCGTACACGGGTTGGTGGCTGAGCGCGTCCCGAACGCAGCCTCCGACCAACCATGCTCGGCACCCGATGCCGTCCAACCGGTTCAGGACGTCGCGAAGGTCGTCGGGGTCCTGCAACAAGGTGTCGAGCCACGCCTCAAGCGGCGCCGGGAGCGGGGCAGCGTCCTCCATGCCCCGATTCATCGTTGCTCCTCCTCCTTGTGCGCGACATATCCTTATCGCAGCGGTTTGGGTTCACCACGTGCAGATTGGCGCCACCCTGTTGCCGCTCACCGCCCTCCACCCCCATGAGCGGGTGAAGGAGCGGAAGGTTCGGGATTCCCTTCACATCCACGTGCGTTGGGGCAAGATGCGTCGGCGAATCGTCGTTGAACACGAGCACGGCGTCGTGCTCGACGGCCATCATCGCCTGGCTGTGGCGCAACGCCTTGGTCTGCTCCGGGTGCCGGTCGTGGTCGTTGATTCTGCGAACGTGCCCGTCGTTCTGCGTTCAACGTCCGTGCCCATCGACCCTGCGACCGTGGTGGCGGCGGCGCTTTCCGGGGTGCTGATGGCGCCGCGGAGCACGATGCATGACCTCAGCATGCTGGACGTTGCGTGTGAGGTGCCGCTTGATCGTCTTAGGCATCCTGCCGGCTGGCCGTGATGCGACGCCACAGGCTGTTGCCACGGCCTCCGATCACCACGGGGGCGTGTTCGGAGGCGAGCCCAAGCGTGACGTTGGCGGATGCGACCGCGCCCTCGTGGCTATAGAGAACGTCAACGATTGAACCACCACGGCCGGCGAGGGCTCGTCGAAGGTCATCGCTGGACGTGATTCGATGACCGTCCACCGCGATGAGTTCGTCCCCTGGCTGAACGACGTCGCGCAGCGGAGAGCCGTCATGATGCGAAGCGACACGAAGGCTCGTGCCGTCGGTGCGCAGGGCGATGCCCAGCCACCCTCCACGTTCGTCGTCGTTCGCTTCTTTCACCTCGAGCGTCAATCCGAGCGATGCGAGCATCGCCTCCACGGGGGGCGGGGAACGCTCGGTCATCAGCCGGTCCATGGTGGCGCCAAGGCGCCGTCCGCCGGGCGTGGAGGTGAGCAAGGACCGGAGCCTCCGATGGTCTACGCCGGGGTCGGAACCGTCACGGGCATGAAGCCGCACCGCGGTGGCCATCACGTCGTCAAGGCCGTGCGTCCCTCGGCTACGTCGGCGCAGTTCAACGTCGAGGGCCATCATGGCCAATTCGCCTTGCAGGTAGTAACTGATGCGTCGTTCGCTCGTGAACGCGTTTCCGCGGTACAGGTGAATCCAAGCGGTCTCGCTGGATTCGGCCAGGGATTCGTGAGCACAACCGTTCCGTGGCCGATGCCGTGCGAGTTTCAAGGCGAACTCGTCTTTCCAGTCTTGTTCGGTCCACGCCCCTGAACGCAGGCAGACGAGGTCTCCGATCCACGACGTGCCGCCTTCAAACCACCACAACAGGTCGGTCGGAACTTCGCGTGAAAGGTCGTACTCGAGGAAGGCTTTCGGCCTGAGGCGTTTCACGTTCCATTGGTGG
>JALRLN010000213.1 GCA_023254445.1 Candidatus Poseidoniaceae archaeon
ATGAAGCCCTTCTGACGTCCACCCTTGTCACCGCGCTTGAAGTGGGGCAAGACGCGGTCTTCGTAGCCACGCTCGAGGCGGCGGCCACGCACCTTCGCTTGGCCGATGGAACCGGCCATCATCGTCAGGTTGTCCATGGAGCCGCGGGCTCCAGAGATGGCCATGTTCACCGCGGCGTTGGTGGAGCCGGAACGGTTCAATTCGTCCTTGGCGACGTCACCCGCGGCCTGCTTGCCCTGGTCGAGGATGATCATGATGTTCTCCTCGAGGGTTTCCAGCGGGGTTCGTCCGGGTCGGACTTCGTACGCGGCCCCGTCGGAGCCGAACTTTTCGAGTTCGGACCGCACCTGAACGCGTGCCTCTTCGTTGGCTTGTTCAATCGCATCGATGGCCTCCTGCGTCAGGTCTTCGTCGTCGATGCCGGTCGTGAAGCCGAGGGAGGTGCATGCACCGATCGTCAAGCGCGTGAAGGCGTCGAGGAACTCCGCACCACGGCTCGGACCGTTGGTCTGAATGATGGCGTCAAGCAAGCGTCCGTCTTCAGCACCGATGGCACGCTTGTCGAGGGTCCCCGACACTTGGCCGGCTTCCACCGTCACGTCGTCGAGCGAACGGCTTCGGAAGCGCATGTTGATGTTCTCAGGAACAATCAGCGACATGATGTCTTCACCGCGGTAGCAGGCCTCACCTGCGCTGTTCTTGACTTCCTTCGGGAGGTCACCACGGTAGCGGATGTAGCCGAGCATCTCAAGCGCGTTGCGCTTGGGGATGAGGCCCTGCTCACCGCCACGGGTGAGCAAGTATGCCCCCGAGATGTGGTCGTGGATGCCACCAATGACGGCACCGCCGTAGCGGGGCGTCAGGATGTGTTCCTGGACGCGCATGAGGATCTTCGCTTCCGCACGGGCTTCTTCGGACTGAATCACGTGCAGGTTCATCTCGTCGCCGTCGAAGTCCGCGTTGTACGGGGTGCAGACAGCGAGGTTGAAGCGGAAGGTCTTGCCTTCCATGACGCGCACTTCGTGGACCATCATGGACATCCTGTGAAGCGAGGGCTGTCGGTTGAAGATCGCGACGTCACCGTCGATGAGGTGACGCTCGACCGTGATGCCAGGCTTCGGGTTGCCGCTCCAGTCCACGGTTGAGAGGCGGTCGTCGACGCGCGTGGTGTCGCCCCACTCGTCCTCCGGCGAACCGCAGTGCGGGCACAGCACCTCAAGGTGAGGAGGGAGGGGTTCGGGGTCGGGCGAATCGGCTTGGCGGATTTCCCACTTCCAGCGCTGGTGGAGGATGCCGCGGGGGTCGTCCTCAGCAAGCGGCGTGCCGTCGAGTTCCTCGCCACGGAGGTTGGCCAAGGTCGCATCGTCGTTCACGCTGTGCTTCACGACCTCTTCACCAGAGGGTGTGCGCATGATGAGCGACTTGATGACCAAACCAGGGAGGAAGTTCGGGGCGGGCATCACGGCGTCGAGGTCCGGGCGAAGGCTGCGCTCGGAATCGCATTCTGGGTTGAAGCAGCGGAATCCGGCGTTGATGAGGCGGCTGCGCTCGTTGATGCGGACGCGGCGCTTGTCGCCACGAACGATGTAGTTGACACCGGGGTGCACGTCGGGGCCTCGGAGGATCATTTGACGCATGTCCTCACGGTTGCGCATCGTGACACGGATGGGGACCGTCAGTTCCTTGGCGATCCGCGTTGGCACACCCACCTCGTTGACGCCCAAGAAGGGGTCTGGCGAAATGACCGAGCGGGCGCAGAAGTTCACACGCTTGCCGGACAGGTTCGAACGGAATCGCCCTTCTTTGCCCTTCAAGCGCTGCGTGAGCGTCTTGAGGGTGCGGCCGGAGCGGTGGCGTGCGGGAGGAATGCCCGAGGTTTGGTTGTCGAAGTAGGTCGTGCAGTGGTACTGAAGCAGTTCCCAGAGGTCCTCAACGATCAGCTGTGGAGCACCAGAGTCACGGTTCTCACGCAGGCGCTGGTTGATGCGAAGCACGTCAACGAGTTTGTGGGTCAGGTCGTCCTCAGAGCGGTCGCCGCTGTCGAGGGTGATCGAGGGCCGAACGGTGATCGGTGGCACGGGGAGGACCTTCAGCACCACCCA
>JALRLN010000214.1 GCA_023254445.1 Candidatus Poseidoniaceae archaeon
GTCCACGGGAGGGGCCGCCATCGCCGGTCCGCGGCGGGGACGGGACCCTCCTCGGCGGCGAAGCCCGCGCGCGCGGAAGCGGCGCGACCGAGCGACCGGACGCGACGGGGCCCCGCGAAGTGACGAGGGGGACGCGCGCCCCACCTCGAACGGGGCCCCGCCGAGACCGCGCGCGAAAAGCGCATCGCGAAACGTGCGTCCGAGGAGGTGGCGCGGAGATTATCCACGGCGGGCGGGGAGCGGGACAAATCAGACCGTCGATCCTCGGTTCGCGCGCGCGAGCCCGCCGCGCCATCGGAAGTGCTGGCGATGATCATGGCGGCGATGATGGAACCGACGAAGGATTCGAAGATGTCCGCACCCATACCGGCGACGTCACCAACGTTGTCGCCGACGTTGTCAGCGATAACACCGGGGTTGCGAGGGTCGTCTTCAGGAATACCTGCTTCGACCTTGCCGACGAGGTCAGCACCGACGTCGGCAGCCTTGGTGTAGATTCCGCCGCCGACACGAGCGAACAGTGCAATCGAGGATGCACCCATACCGAAGCCAGCAGCTGCGGAAAGGTCAGCGCCGCCTTCAGCATTGAGCCAAAGAGCGACGAGGGAAATACCGAGGAGGCCGAGGCCACCAACCGACAGGCCCATGACGGCCCCGCCGTTGTAGGAGACGGCCAAGGCACCGGCTCGACCTTCGGACTTGGCGGCCATGGCGGTTCGGCCGTTGGCCGAGGTCGCTGCTCGCATGCCGGAGAAACCGGCGAGCACGGAGGCGATGGCACCCAAGAAGAAGGCAATGGCGGTGTTGGCGTCGTTGATGAAGAACAACAAGCCACCGACGGCCACACAGAAAATGGCGAGGACTCGGTACTCAGCGAAGAGGAACGCCATCGCACCTTTTTGAATTTCATCGGTGATGTCGGCAACCGTTTCGTTGTCGATCTTCACTTTGTTCACTTGTTGGTAAAGCACGAACGCAATCAGCAAACCAACGGCTGCTGCGCCTGCCGAAATCAGTGCAATGTTATCCATCATTTGTATCACCTGTTGCCCTGCCCCACTTAGGAACCCTTCATAAGCCGTTCCCCCTTGAAAAGACCCGCAGTGACGGTTTTTTACAGACGGAGCGTAAGCCGAATGGATTTTGTCTTGGGCAATCGTTCAAAGAGGTGGAAGCGGTCGCCGAACCATGAGCATCACAGCCGAGGAGATCCTCGCTGAGATTGGACCCGTCCAGGAAATCTTGGACGAACACGACGGCGTGGTGACCGTGATCGACACCTCGGACGGCAACATCATGCTCTCGCTTGATGGCGGCTGCACCGGTTGTTCCTCAACGCCGATGACCGCCATGCAAATTTACTACTCGCTGAAGAAACTCGACCAGGTGAACGACGTCATCTTTGTCAACGGGGAATTGCCCGAATACATGCGGACGTTCATCGACCAGAAGATGGCCAAGGAAGCAGAGGAAAACGACGCCAACGGAACGGCATCAAAGGACAACGATGGCGGCGACGAACCCCAAGGCGAGATCGTTTGATCACTCCTCTTCGCTCGACCGACCGATGCTGTGTGGATTGGCGCCGAAGGACACGTTTTCCCCTTTGATGTTCATCCGGGCAGAAATCGCCAAAATGACGCAAAAAAGGGCAAGCGGACGAGGAAGGTAGGACGAGCCCCAGAGCTGTCCTCCCAGCGTCGGCAACCACCAGAGCACGGCAGCAGCCGCAAGGAGGCACACGAAAATCACGTTTTGTACGGCTTGTTCGGCCCGTGGTGAGCGGGAAAACGTCGCAATGAAAGTGAACAACACCGCTGAGATGCCGCACAAGGCTTCAGCGAGCAACTCAACACTCGAGGCTTCCACCATGGTACGCTCCACCCGGTGTATGTTCTTGAACATGGGCCTTGGCGAACCTTTGTGTAGGGTCGTCAGCCTCTTCTCCGCATGGCAGGCGGTTCGTTCTCACTTCCCAAACCACGGCCCAACGGACCGCCGTTTTACTCACGCAACCAAATCGCCAACGTGCTGCACCAAGTAGCGGTGTTGCTCGAACTTCAAGGAGCCAACGTGTTTCGGGTTCGTTCCTACCAGA
>JALRLN010000215.1 GCA_023254445.1 Candidatus Poseidoniaceae archaeon
TCTACGGCATCCATGAGGACGGCCTCAGCCTGGTTCGTCAGTTCAAGAACGCACGCCGTCGCGGCCTGATCCCTCCCGAGGTGTCCATCCGCCACGACCAAGAAAACCGTGACATCTTCATCAACACGGACAAGGGCCGAATCCTCCGACCGCTCCTCATCCTGCACGACGGTGCACCTCGCTTGACGCCGGGCCACCTTGAAGACCTCAAATCCGGCAACGCGACTTTTGCTGACCTCCTCAACAAGGGCGTCATCGAGTGGGTCGACGCGGAAGAAGAGGAGGACCTGTTCATCGCACCCAAGCCCTTCGAGTTGCCCGAGCAAGTCCCCGAGGGTCAGGAACACGCTGGACGTCCCGTGACCAGCGAAAACGTCACCTGGACGAACCTCGGGCAGGTCAACGCCGAGTCAGCCGAACTCGAAGCTCGCGTTCGAATGCCCAACGGCACGTGGGCGACCGCGAACTTCTCGGTCCCCTTGACGTACTCCGACGAGCACACGCACTGCGAGATCGACCCGCAACTCATGCTCGGGGTCTGCGCGTCGCTCATCCCTTACCCGGAGCACAACTCCACCCCGCGTGTGACCGGCGGAACGGCGATGGTCAAGCAATCGCTCGGCCTCCCAAGCGCCAACTACCGTTTGCGCCCCGACACCCGTGCGCACGTCCTTCACTACCCGCACCGGTCCATCACCCGAACGGATGCGATGACCACGACCGGGTTTGACGAACGCCCTGGTGGCCAGAACTTCATCGTGGCCATCATGTCGCTCCACGGCTACAACATGCAGGACGCCGTCATCATGAACCGCGGCTCCGTCGACCGCGCCCTGGGCCGCTCCAGTTTCAACCGTACCTACAACGCTGAACGCAAGCGGTTCCCCGGCGGCCAAGTCGAGGAGATCGAAAAGCCCGGCTCTTCCCTCCAAGAGGTCAAGGGACTCAAGCCCGAAGAGGCCTACAAGCACCTGGAAGGGGACGGCCTCCCCATCCCCGAGGTCGACCTCTCGGGCGGTGACGTTCTGGTTGGCAAGACGAGCCCACCCCGCTTCCTTGAGGAAACCGGGGCTGGAACCTTCCTGCAGGCCCAAGAGCGACGCGAATCCTCGATGCTCGTGCGCCATGGCGAACAAGGCCACGTTGACAACGTCTACGTGACCGAATCCCTCGACAGCGGCCGCCTCGTCCGGGTCATCGTTCGGAGCCACAAGGTTCCCGAGGTCGGCGACAAGTTCGCCTCCCGGCACGGCCAGAAGGGCGTCATTGGTCGGTTGCTCGACCCCGAGGACATGCCCTTCACCGAAGACGGTGTGGTCCCCGACCTCATCATCAACCCCCACGCGATTCCGTCCCGGATGACCGTCGCTCACGTCCTCGAGATGATTGGCGGCAAGGTGGGCTCGATGGAAGGCCGCCGCATCAACGGTACCGCCTTCCGCGGTGAAAAGGAGAGCAGCCTGCGTGACGCCCTTGTTCGCAACGGCTTCGCCCATTCCGGCCGTGAACGCATGGTCAACGGGGAAACCGGCGAGGCCTACCCCGCCGAGATTTTCGTCGGTTGCATCTTCTACCAGCGCCTTCACCACCTCGTCTCGTCGAAGATCCACGCCCGTTCCCGCGGTCGCGTGCAAATCCTCACGCGTCAGCCCACGGAAGGCCGCGCCCGTCAGGGTGGCCTGCGGTTCGGTGAGATGGAGCGCGACTGCCTCATCGCACACGGCGCCTCGATGGTCATCAAGGACCGGCTGCTGGACGAATCCGACGGCATTGACCTCTTCGTTTGTGCTGAGTCTGGCCACATCGCCTGGCACGACCCGAAGCGCAACACCTTCGTCAGCCCAATCCATGGGGATGGGGCTGAGGTCTACAAGGTGCAGACCTCGTACGCGTTCAAGCTGCTGCTCGACGAGATGAAGAGTCTCGGAGTGGCCATGCGACTGGAACTGGAGGACCGACGATGAGCCGAAAGAGCATTCTGATTCCGAAGCGGATCGCCTCGATTCGCTTCAGCCTGATGGACCCCAACGAGATCCGCAAGATGTCGGCGGTCGAGGTGAAGACGCCGGACACCTACAAGGACGACGGCCACGCCTA
>JALRLN010000216.1 GCA_023254445.1 Candidatus Poseidoniaceae archaeon
AGCGTCAAACCGATGGCGAGCGTGGCGATTGTGAGGTAGGCGACGTACGTGCGGAATTCCTCATCGGCGAAGGCACGGCCAACCTTTCCTGTGAGCACGAAGTAGAGCAACGTGAAATTCACGCCGGCAAGGAACATGAAGACAATCACGATTGCTTCCACCATCACTGAATCGTACCCGCCAATGCTTCCATCGGTCGTCGAGAAACCGCCGGTCGGCAGCGTGGTGAGGGCGTGGTTCACAGCGTCGAAGAGGTCCATCTCCGTCAATCCAAACAGCAGCCCTGCCTGCACCACCGTCAGGAGGAGGTAAATCCCCCAAAGAGCGCGTGCGGTTTGGGCAAGTTTTGGACGCAGACGGGAGAGGGACGGTCCGGTCAATTCGGCACGTGCGAGGCTCATGCCGCCACCGAGGATGCGGGAGAGCACCATCATGCTCAGCATGATGATGCCCATGCCTCCCAACCATTGGGTCATGCTACGCCACAGCAACAGACCGTGCGACTGGGACCCGATGCAGTCCTCCACCACGTTCGGGGGCATGCAGGCCGGCGAGGACAGCGGATCGATCACCGTCGTTCCCGTCGTTGTGAATCCAGACATCGATTCGAAGATGGCGTAGACGAGTCCATCGGCCATCTCCAGCACGGTGGCCCCTTCGGTGAACGGACCGACAAACATCCCACCGAACCAGAACGGCATCGCGCCAAAGGCAACGACGACGGGCCAAGACAAGGCCACCGTGGCAAAGGCCTCCCTGTCCCGCAGACGGTCGTTCGTCTCCACCGTGGTGCCGAAGCGAAGCATGGTTTCACTGGCGAGCAAGGCGAGCACGGCGGAGGGGAGGAAGGCACGAACGGCCAACCACTCGTCGTCCATGACCGCGGTGATGCCGGCGATGAGCACCAAGGGCACGACAAGCGCTCGGATGGTCCACCCGAGGATGAGGTAGAGAACGTCCCAGCGCATGGTCACACCCTGAAGCGCTTCTCCACGTCCGCGACGCGGTCCGGCGAGGTGAAGATGATGAGGCGGTCGTGCTCAATGAGGATCTCGTCGGGGTTCGGATGGTACGACGACCAGCGGCCTTGGGAATCGCTGCGCTGGATGAAGGCGATGCGAAGCCAGTCCGGGAAGCCTCCGTCACGGATTTTCCTGCCGCAGAATTTTGCAGCCTTCGTCACCTCGTGGGTCACGCCAACGACGTTCGGGATGGTGGAAAGGACGGCGTAGTGCCCGGCCATCTTCCTGTGAACGTGCGAAAGCAACTCGTCCACCGCGACGCGCGTGATGTCGACGGCGAAGCTGATCCCCATTCGGTGGACCACGTGCACGAGGTCGTTGTCGTTGAGGATGATACCGGTGTTCGGGACGCCGAGGTCCATGGCAAAGAGCATCGCTGCGATGTTGGCATGGTCGTCGTCAAGGGCGCCAATGGCCACGTCATGGTTCCCCATGCCCACCTCGACCATCGTTTCTCGGCTCAGGTGGTCACCATGGATCACCTCCAACCGGGCGTGGCCTCCGATGTCCTGTCCGGAGATGGCGTTCGCAAGGTTGAGGTCGCGTTCGACGATCATCACGTGCGCACCGTCGTCCAACCAGCGTCGCGCAATGCGTTGCCCGAGGGAACCCCCGCCCACCACGACGACCTTCGGTTCGTCGGGGAATGGACGAACGTCATGGCCGAAGGTGTAGACAAGGTCGTCGAAGGAACCCAGGCCTGTCGTCGCGATGGCGATGTGGTCCCCTGCGTGCAGCATGGTGGCTTTGCCCGGGACGAAACTCCGTTGCCCCTCACGCTTCAGACCGATCAGCAGCGGCATTTCGCCTTCGTATTGCTCGACCACGTCGCCAAGAGGGATCTCAAGCGGGAGACGGCAGTTGGGGGTGACCTCGAGTTCCACAAGGTAGGCGTCGTGATCAAAGGGGATGACTTCGGCAAAGGACGAGGCTCGAATCCCTGAGGAGAGCCTGCTGATGGCGCCGTCGATGGGGTCGATGGCCCGGTCCACTTCCGCCCATGCCGCGAGTCCGCCATGGGCTTGCTCGTCGAGGATGTGCTCGTCTCGAATGCGGCAGATGGTGGTGAGGGTC
>JALRLN010000217.1 GCA_023254445.1 Candidatus Poseidoniaceae archaeon
ACATGCTGGCGCTCGACACGCTCGCCGGGCGCTTCGTCTGGCAACGCATGCTGCGCGCCGGTCGAGGCCGTGCCGTGTCCTTCCCGACGCTGTTCCTCTGCGTGATGGTCGCGCCCCTTGGCGTGGCCCTCGGCCTCGCCCTCACCTGGGACACCGTCGAAGGGGAGGCTGCCTCCAATCAGAACGGGCAGGGCTCAAGCGCGTCTTGACCGCCCATGTAGGGCTTCAAGGCCTCAGGAATCCGCACCCCTCCTTCGGCGGTCTGGTACTGCTCCATGATGGCGACCAGTGCGCGGCTCGTGGCCACCGCGGTCGAGTTCAGGGTGTGGGCAATGGGCTGGTTTGCGTGCCCGGGCTGGCCGGTGCGGATCTGCAGCCGGTTCGCCTGGTAGTCCGTGCAGTTTGAGCAAGACACGACCTCTTTGTAAGCGCCTGCTCCGGGCAGCCACGCCTCAAGGTCGTACTTCCGCGCAGCCACGGTGCCCATGTCCCCGCTGCAGATGTTGACGACCTCGTAGTGCAAGCCGAGCGCATCCCACAGGTCAATGCAGTTCTGGAGCAGTTCTTCGTGCAGGTCCCACGACTGTTCGGCTTCACAGATGACGATCTGCTCGACCTTGCGGAATTGGTGCACCCGCCAGATGCCACGGTCGCTGAGGCTGTGCGAGCCGACCTCTCGACGGAAGCAGTCCGAGACGCCCACCAGCCGCATCGGCAGGTGTTCGCTGGGGACGGTTTCGCCCATGTACATCGCCGTGAGCGGGTGTTCGCTCGTCGCCGTCATGTAGTAGCCGTCGGGTTCAATGCCGTACATCACGGTCTCAAAGTCGCCAAGGTCGGTCACGCCCTCGTAGGCGGTCCTGTTCATCATCACGGGCGGCTGCACGAAGGTGAAGCCACGGCCGCGGAGGAAGTCGACGGCAAAGGTCGAGAGGGCGACTTCGAGCCGTGCAAGGTCGCCCTTCAGGTAGTAAAACCGGCTCCCGGTGACCTTGGCCGCGCGCTCGAGTTCCACCCACTTGTTCATCTCGATCAAGTCGTTGTGCAAGCGAGGCTCGAACTCGAAGTCCGGTTTGGACCCGTGCACGCTGTGCACCGTGTTTCCGCCTTCGTCCGCACCTTGCGGAACGTCGGGATGCATGATGTTGGGGATGCGCATCCTCACCGCGTCGCGCGCGGCGAGGGCCTCGTCGACCTTCGCTTCCGCCACACCGATGGCTTCGCCAATGGACGCCACTTCGGCCATGACGCGGTCGATTTCGTCTTTGTCGCCGGCTTTCTTCGCCGCTCCAATGGCCCGAGCGGCCTTGTTGCGCTCCGCTCGAAGGACGTCGGTCTCTTTGAGCAGGTCCCGCCAGACCCCGTCGAGACGAATGACCTCGTCGATGGGGTCGTGCGGCAACCCTCGACGGTCAAAATCCGCCCGAACGCGCTCCGGCTCATCACGGAAAACGGCGATGTCCAGCATGTGCTTCGGCTCCTGCTTCGCTGACCGTCATTTCAGGGCTTCGTCCCTCACAATCACAAGGAGATGCCGAAGTTGAACACCGCTCCGCCTGCAATCACGAGGCCGCTGAAGACGTACCCGAGGATGGCTCCACCGTTCAGCAACGGCAGACCGGCCTGTGCTCGCCCCGTCGCCACGGCCCGCATGAGGACCGCATAGCCCAGCAAGCCGCCGATCATCGTGCACATCGCGATGAGGAATCCTTCGCTTCCACCGAGGTACTGCACGGCAGACACGACGAGCATGCCGGGGAAAATCACGTCACCCAAGCCCATGAACATCGCATCACGGCTGCCGCCCGACGAGGTGGACGCGCTTGGTTCGCCTCCGGCGGGTTTCGGTGCTTCAGGCCGTTCTTCCGTGAAGCGACCATCCCCGTAGGCAGCGCTGTCTTCGATGTAGGAGTAATCACGGGTTTGGGGGGCGACAAGAAGGATAGGGAGACGCATGCCAATCATCGTGTCCGCCAATTCAAGCATGTGCTTGCTCTTGTACACGGCCCACGCATCGTACACCGCTGCGGCGATCATG
>JALRLN010000218.1 GCA_023254445.1 Candidatus Poseidoniaceae archaeon
CGCGCACATCTCCTCTGCCTTGGGCATCTTCATCGCCGGGGGCGTGTGGCTGGCTGCGGTGGAGGTCCGCGCGACCCAAAACGGATGCATGACCGGCTCCAGGCAGCGGCGTGCGGCGGTGGCGCTGGTGACCGTTGGCCTCGTCGCCATGATGCTCGCCGTGCGGTTGGCCGTCCAAGCGGACCCCACCGGCCCGATGGTGCCGACCCGCGATGCCGGCCATCGATGGTGGACCGTGGCAGCCCTGGCGGAGTACCTCCTCGTGGTGGGGCTCTGGTGGGGCATCGCCGCCATCGGTCCGGACGAGGCCCTCTACGCTTCGACGTGATCCATCGCGACCGCAAGGACACGGTCGTCGAGGCTGCTGGTGGGGTGTGCGTCCGGCGATCGCCCTTCGTCCGTCCTGCCAACGACGACGGCGACCTCGAGCCGGCGGTGGCTCAGCAGGTGCGTGACGTGCCCCGCGACCGTCCGGCTCGCCCTGAGCGCCGCCGCTTCCTCGCTGTTGGCATCGACCATCGGCGGCCCCCACAAACCAGCAAACCGACCCGTCGCTGGACGCTGAACCAGATGGGGACGGCCGTGGTCATCGAGGTCCACGACCGCCAGGAGGTGTTCGGTCTTCACGCGCCGAGGCTTTGGCGCGGGGAAGGCTTCGGGGCCTTCCTCGGATGACGTGCCCTTGCAGGTGGCCTTGACGGGGCAGGCCGAACATCGAACACCTCGCGGACGGCACACCGTGGCGCCGAGATCCATCACCGCCTGGTTCCAGACGCTTGGAGCGATGCCGGCCGCCACCGCCGCCTCCATCCACCCTGCTGCAGCCTGCTGGACGTCGCGGTCGCTTGGTGTGCCCCACGCAGACTGGCGGGACACGACCCGGCGGACGTTCCCGTCCACCACCGCAGCAGGAAGGTCGTAGGCAATGGACGCGACCGCGGCGGCCGTATAGGGACCGATCCCGGGCAAGGACTGCAGGGCGGCCACGACGTCGTCCGCGGTGCCGGGGGAAGGGAGCAAACCACCCCACGGCGCGTCCGGGTCGCAGACGGCGCGTGCGAGGTCGTGCAGGCGACGCCCACGTGCGTAGTACCCGGCCCCCTGCCAGAGGTGCATCACCTCCTCAAGGTCCGCGGCAGCCATCGCGGCGGGCGTCGGAAAACGGTCCAACAAGCGGGACCAGTACTCGAGACCGCGGGCCACCTGGGTTTGCTGGAGCAGCACCTCGGAGAGCAAAATCGCCCACGGGTCACGGGTGCGACGCCACGGCAGGTCCCGCGCCACCGCAGCGTACCATCCAGCGAGGGCCGAGTGGTCCACGGTGGACCGCCTCAAGCCTCGGCTTCTGCAGGCGCTTCCTCGGCCGCCTTCGAGGCCTTGATGGCCGCGTCGTTCGCCTTGAGTTGTGCCCAGACCATCTCGGCCACGTCCTTGACCTCGATGTCGGATTCGATGGCGGCAAGGCCGTCGGTGACCATGGTCGAACAGAAGGGGCAACCGACCGCAACGGTGTCGGCACCGGTGGCGGCGAGTTCCTTCGCGCGAATGACGTTGACACGGTCGTGGTCCTCGTCCACCATTTCCTCCATCCACATCTGTGCACCACCGGCACCGCAGCAGAAGGACTGGCGACCGGTGCGCTTCGGTTCAACGTCGGTGCCGCCGATGATGGCGCGGGGCGCTTCGGTTTCACCGCCGATCCGTCCGAGGTAGCAGGGGTCGTGGTAGGTGACCGAACCGTCGTGCTTGGGCGCGGGCAGGCGCCCGTCGCGTTGCAGGCTCGCGATGAGTTGGCTGTGGTGCAGCACCTCGATGTCGTCGCCGCCGTACGCCTTGTACTCCTTGCCGAGGGTATGGAAGCAGTGGGGGCAGGAGGAGACGATCTTCTTCACCCCGAGTTCCTCAAAGGTGGCGAGGTTGGTCTCGGCCAGCATCTGGAAGAGGTACTCGTTGCCGGCCCGCCGGGCCGGGTCGCCGTTGCAGGTCTCCATCATGCCGAGGATGCCCAC
>JALRLN010000219.1 GCA_023254445.1 Candidatus Poseidoniaceae archaeon
ATGGCGGCGCGCCATTGGTCGAGGTCGTGGGGGTCGTCGACGAAGGTGACCTCGATGCCCATTTTCGGGATGGTGTGGTGCAAGAGGTTGTAGGAGCCGCCGTAGAGCGAGGGTGAGGCGACGATGTGGTCACCGGCGCTGAGCAGGCTGACCAGGGTGGTCGAGATGGCCCCCATGCCGCTCGCAAACACTTCGGCGTCTTCGCCGCCTTCCAGCGAGCGCAATTTCTGCGCGACCGCATCGGAATTCACCGAGGACAGCCGAGAATAGAGCAGCGTGTGCTGCGCGCCCTTGGCCCATCCGGCATAGCGCTCGTCCGTCAGGCGGTAGGTGGAGGACAGGAAGACCGGCGTGTTGACGGCATCACCGATGTGCTGCGTCCCCGAATGAACGGCCGAGGTGGCGAAGCGATGCGGCGTCAAGGGAGCCCCCGTGCCGCCCGTGGTCGAGTTCGTCGCCGTGGGGTCATCGCTCATGGGACGGCAGGCCGGAAGGCAGGCCTTCAACGCTCTGCCGTTCACCCTTCGCCGTCATGGCCGCACGGACCTCGATGCTCACGTTCCCGGTCAGCAGGAGGCCGCCTCCAACGAGGATCCACCACGTCCACGGGACCATGCCGAGCAGCAAGCCGTAGACGGTGGCCCACACCGGCTCAAGGGTGTAGATGATCACCGCTCGCACCGGATCGAGGTGCCGCTGGTAGACGTTGAGCAGCACCAGGGCGGTCAAGGAGCCGAGCAAGGACAGGGCGAGCAGGGGGGGCATCACGCCAGGCCGCGAGAGGAGGCCGATCAGGTCGCCGGGGGTGGCGTCACCACGAAGCGTGAGGAGGGCCACACCGAAGGACGCCAGGGCGAGGGTGAGGAAGGAGGTGAACGACAACCCGAGGGGGTCGTAGCGGCGCGTGTAGCGCTGCGTCAGGAGGATATGGAAGGCAAAGCAGAGGGCACAGAAGACGGTGATCGCTTCGGCCCAACCCCACGTGAGGTGGGGCGGACCTTCGATGAACGCGGCACCAAGCGTGGCGACCACGACCCCAAACCACAGCGTTCGACCGGGTCGGCGCTCCCCAAACAGGCCGGCTAGCAAGGCCGTGCTCACGACGTACAGGGAGGTGAGGAAGGCGGAGGTGGACGGGTCAATCTCCCCGAGCGCCACCATTTGGGCCACGAAGCCAAACAAAAGCACCAGCCCAAGCACGGCACCCGCCGACCAGACCTCCTTCGACCCCATGGTGGCCCGCACCTGGGGGAACAGCGGCAGCAGGACGGCGGCCATGGCAAAGCGCATGCCGACGAGGAAGGCGACGACCGACGTCCAGCCAAGCGCGTCGAGGTCTGCGTCAAGCTCGAGCATGATGCTGCGCATCCACACGAAAGTGGCGCCCCAGATCAGGGTCACGGCGAGCAGCATCAGCGTCGCGCGCCGACGCATGCGCTCGTCCTCGTCCACGACGCGGCCTGAAGGCCCGGACGCCTGAACCTTGCGAGCGGGGGCGCGAACCTCAAGGGGCGCCGCGATGCCCCGCACCACATGGGTCGAGCGTGGGAAGGCCCCATCGAGACGGGGGCGGTGCCGGACGACGGACAGGCCTTCGACGCCATCGTGGTGGGCGGCGGACCCGGCGGCAGCGCGGCCGCAGGCTACCTTGCACAAGGCGGCGCCCGGGTCTTGTTGCTCGAAAAGGGGGTGTGGCCCCGCGACAAGATCTGCGGCGACGCGGTGGGCGGCAAGTCCCTGTCGCACGTCGCCGCCCTTGGGGTCAAGGCGCGGCTGGAAGCGACCCCGCACGTCCGCGTGACGGGCATCCTGTTCTCCAGCCCGAACGGCAAGACCGTCCGGGTGCCGCTGCCGGAGGAGGACGTTGAACGGCTCGAAGCGGGCTATGCGCTGCCGCGCGCGCAGTTCGATCACCTGATGTTCCAGCGGGCCACCGAACTCGTCCTCGAAGCGGGCGGCGCCGTCGTGCAGGGCGCCGAGGTGCGAAGC
>JALRLN010000021.1 GCA_023254445.1 Candidatus Poseidoniaceae archaeon
GAAGGCCGAGGCGGCAGAGGCAGACCTGCCGGCGTCCAAGGACGAGGACCTCTCCCGTCCCGAGGACGTCGACGCGGGCGCCCCACCGTCTTGAAAAGCAGCACCTCGGTCCGCAGACCATGCGAACCTACGCCTCGCGGGCACGGGCCATTCAGCCGACGGGCGTTCGCAAGATGTTCGACCTCGCAGGGGACGATGTCGTTTCGTTTGGGCTCGGGGAGCCCGATTTCCAGCCCCCCCCTGTCGCCATCGAGGCCTTTCATCGGGCCATGCTCGATGGTCGAAACAAGTACACCACCACGGCCGGACTTCCTGCGCTACGTGAGGCGATTGCAGCGTCGTGGTCCCACGTCGCTCCCGGAATGGGTGCGGGCAACGTGTGCATCACAATGTCCGGCACGAATGCTTTGCTGAACCTCTTCATGACCCTCGTCAACCCCGGTGACAAGGTTCTCCTGCCTGAGCCGTACTTCCCCCTCTATGGCCCCGACGCCACCTTGGTTGGGGGAAGCGCGGCCTACTACCCCTGCCGCTTTGAGAACGCCTTCGTTCCCAACGTGGAGGAGCTCGAGGCGCTCGTGGACGACAATACCGTCGCCATCCTCTACAACTTCCCGTCCAACCCTACGGGGGGAACCATCGACGAGGCCCAACGCGATGCGCTCCTGGATTTTGCACGACGTCACGACCTGTGGATCATCAGCGACGAGGTCTACGATCGCATCATTTTCGAAGGCAGCCACGTTTCCTTCCTTGGTGCAGGCTACGACAAGGTGTTCGTGGTCAATTCCTTCTCCAAAACCTTCGCCATGACCGGCTGGCGCATCGGGTACATCGTGGCGGAGAGCCTCGAACACATGAAGCAGGTCATCAAGGTCCAGTACTACATCACGGCCTGCCCGAACGATGCGATGCAGTACGCCGTGCTGGCCGCCATGGAGCAGGCAGCCGATTACCCGGACGTGCTGTCCACGGAGTTCAAAGCCCGATGCGACCTCATTACGGATCGCCTTAACGCGATGCCCGGGGTGCAGTGCCACAAGCCGAAAGGTTCCATCTACGTCTTCCCGAAGGTGGACGTGCCGGGGATGAGCAGCGAGGAGGTGGCGATGGAGGCCTTGGCCGACGGGGTCCTCTGCTCGCCTGGGACGGCCTTCGGGCCAAGCGGTGAAGGGCACCTTCGGTTCGCGTTCACCATTGGTCGTGACGACATCGTGCGTGGGATGGACCTATTCGAGGCAACCTTGGCCCGGCTGCGGGGATGAGCGCGTGTTCGACGTCGTCAGCCGGTTCGCGGTCGGGTTGGCGTTGGGTCACCTGCTGCCGCGCTTGCCCATGATGCTCGTGACACGAGGGAAGACGGCGAACGCCCGCTTCGCTCCCCATCCAGCACCCGTTCGGCTCGAACCCCACCTCACGGCGCGGGTTCTGCTGATGCGACGGTTGTGGTGGTTGGTGCTCCCGGCCAGCCTCATTCCCATGTCTTTTGGCGCGGCCAGCCTTGTCAGCGGCAACGCCGCGTTTGGCTTCGGGTTGTGGATCGCGTCCGGTTGGACCGCCCTTCAGCGCCTGTTGACCTTGCTGAACCTTGACGTGGCCCCGATCCGTCTGGAGACGGCCCACCGGCTTCAAACCGTGATGGACCGCAGCGCAGGCGACGAGGGGTGCTGCGCGCTGCCTGAACCGGTGTGGGAATCTGAGGCGGTTCGCTGCGCCGCCTGCCGAACTTTGCTGGACCCGATGCCCCGGCCAGACCTCGGGCGCCCCCGCTCGGACCGCTGGCCTGCCCGCTTCCTCAGGCTCTGGGTCGCAGACGGGCACGCCATGCTGCTCGCCGAACCAATGAGCGGCGTGGTCCCGGTTCCCGCGGGGAACCTCTTAGGTGGTCGGCCGTGACGTGGCGCGATGGCCACGGGGAGGGCGAAGGCTTCGCTCCTCGCAAAGGTGTGGCTCTTGCTCGTTTTGTTCCTTCAGGTCTTCGTGACGCCCTTCGTGGCCTTTTGCCTGACCTACTTGCTGGAGTTCACGTCCACCGATTCCTCCGCGTCGGTGCAGTTCCGGTTTGACATGATGCCATGGATTCTGGCGGCCTCCGTCAGTTATGGGCTGCTCGCCTTCACCACCGCGGCCGTTCTTGGAGGCTGGCGGCCCCTCCGGGTCGTAGAGCGAGGTGGCTGGGCCGCCACGCTTGGCTTCGCCCGTGCGCCTCGACAAACGAACCTGATACGAAACGCACGGCACGAGTACGCTCGTTCCCCCCACGGTCGGCTGGCCTTGCTCGCGCACGATCGCATGCTCGACGACCATCCAATCACCGTGACCCACGGTGGTCTCATCCTGCTCGCGGTCCCCTTCCAAACCGTCCTGGTCATCCTGCCCATTGCGCTCATGGTGGCGATTCCGGACGGGCTTGTCGTCGAAGGACGCCACCTTGCGATGACCTTCATCCTGTACCTCATCGCCCTCATGGGGGTGTTCCACATCTACACCATCGTGGCCTCTCGACTCGTTGGGGTTGCGGCATCGATGCGTCGCTTCCTGAAAACGATGACGCGGTTGTCGAATTTTGCCCCCATCTTCGTGCTCTGGTTGCTTGGACGTTTGGCCAGCGTGATCGTGCTGACGTGGTTTGAAGGCGAGATCGACCTGACGCTCCACCTCGAACGTGACATCTTCCGCTCGCTCATCGGCGAGACGGCGGCGCCGGACGGGTCCTTTCTCGACCTCATGACCGCGTTGGCCGTGATTCCACTGTCGGTGCATGCCACCCTCGCGTGCCTTGAAGGCGGCGGGTTGGACCCGCCACGTTGGCTGCGGCCGCGCGACGAGGACAGCGAACGCGGGTACGACCTCGAAGCCCAGCGCCGAGCGGACCACTTCCAAGCCGTTCGTGCTTCGATCATGGCCTCGAGCGTGGAGGGGCGGCTCGCTTCCTTTGACGACCTGCAGCCGAGCACGGCTCCCGAAGGAGGCGAGGAGGGCGAGGGCAACGGGGCTCACGCTGTTCGCGGCCTCGGCTGAACCGGTCACGTCACGGCGACCTTCATATGCGCCCTTGGAGTCGCCTCGTTGTGGTCTCCATGCACCGACGACGCGCCTTCCTGCTCGTAGGCCTGCTGATGCTGAACAGCCTCGCGCTCGGATTCTCCGGAGCCGAGGTCAGCGGACGTGGAGGTACGAACGACGATTTCACGGTCACAAGCATCTCCATTGGCAACGCGTCCGACCCGGCAAACATCTGGATTCAGCCCGATGGCGCCTCGCACGGGTATGTCTTCATGGGCGACAGCGTTGAGGTCAAGGTCAAGGTCACCCGCCTCGGAAGCGCGGCCTTCGCCGTCGCCGCCCCCGTGACCTTGAGCGTCGTCCACCCGATTGGGTACGTGATGGAATCATGGACGTGGGAGACACCGGCCCTCATCGGCAGCGCTGCTGACGAGCACACCGTCGTGTGGTCTCCTGAAGTCGCGCATTCGATCTTGAACACCACGACGAACGAACTCCACGGTGGGCTCGTGCTGACCGCGACGGTCGCCTACTCCCAGGACACGAGGAACGACAACGACGTCAAGGAGCAACCCGTTCCGGTCGCCATTCAGGCCGACGCCATGGACGGGACGGTTCAGGCCCAAGACCGCCTCACCTTCATCTCCGGGCGTTACCCCGCGAACGGCGGCGGGGCGACGGGCGATGGCGCGTGGACCACGGCAGGCACCGACGCCGCAAACAGCGCGCTTGGGAGCAAGCACTGGCGCCATTCGCAGCCGTCGTCCAACTACCCCTCCAATGCCTACGATCGCTTGATTCGCATGTACTTCCCATCGGGCGGAAACTGCGGTTCCGAGGGGTCCCTCGATGGCGAATTGTCGAACCTCTACCTCACCTACGTGTGCAAGCACACCTTCTACTCAGGGCAGTACGTGTCCACACAATTCTTTGTTCAGGCCTACGGTCAGACGAACCTTGGGGACTCGGTGGCGCTGGAGATGTGGCGCCCGCCCGGCCAGTACAACGACCCCATGCAGTCCCTGCATTGGAACCTCAGCCTCGGTAACCCCTCGGCCACCGAATGGAGCAACCTCTCGTGGGACCCGCAGATGGACTGGGCGCAGATCCCAGGCCTGACGAACCCGAACATTTTCCTCGGCGGGAATTCCTGGTACTACGGCCTTCTCTTCCAGTCGGATTCCAGCGGCGCCAGCGAAGGCATGCACATCGACCGATTCGTGCAGTTTGGGGTCAGCAAGGTGACGGAGTTTACCCTTGACGTCAACTGCGACAACCCCGAAGCGGGCTATTCCACGCCGCCCAATGGCTTGTTGAGCCTGAAGTGCGAGATTACCAACAATGGCTACGTTCCGGCGCCTGTCAGCGTGGTCACGAACGTGTCCAACGCCTCGTGGATGAGCCCCGTCCTGCAGATCCGCATCGATGCCGACCTGAATCCTGTTGACCACGACAACAGCGTCATCCTGCAGGGCTTCGATGCTGGCACGACCACCAACGTGTGGCTCAACCTCTCGGTGCCTCCGGGCGCCGACGTCCAGCAACAGCAGTGGAACGTCACCTTCTACGACCACAGTTCAGGCGACGCGAAGGGCATGCTCACCATCCCCATCGGCGTCACGGAACAGCACAGCGTCATGCTGACCAGCACGTCCGGACTTGTTGCTGCAGAACTGCTTCCGGGCGAGTCGGGCCTTGTGCCCATCCGCCTGCAAAACACCGGCAACCGGGACGCTGCGTACGCCCTGACCACGGTGTTCTCCGACCAAGGATGGACAGGTGTGGTCGAGAACGAGACGGGCACCCCGGTCCCGATGCCTATCGCCATGGGCAAGGGCGAGGCGATGAACCTGCACCTGAACGTGACTGCGTCACCTGAGGCGTCGCCGACGACGGACGACGACATCACCTCGTTCAACCTCCGCGCCACATGCCCCACGTGCGGCGGTGGCCTGTTTGGCACCGACGTGCTCGTTCGAACGATTGAGGTCCCCGTGCTGCGCGATCTTTCGCTCACGCCCGATACGGACAGCATCAGCGGGCCGGCCAACGGTCAGGTGCAAATGGTGTACATGACGCTCCTCAACCTCGGCAACGACGACGAGCAGTACACCCTCTCGTTGCAACAATCGAACTGGCTGCTGCAAGCAGAACTGCTTCAGGAAGAGACGCCGGTCATGGATGCGTGGGACGGCGAGACGACCATCGGCCTTCGTTTCCCCATGCCTGTGGGGCTGCAGCCCGGCTTCTACACGGCCACCGTGACGGCGCGCAGCGTCGACGACGCGACCGTTGGCCAATCGGTGCAGGTTCAGGTCGAGGTGCTTGACACGGCGGCGGTCTTCGTCCACGACGAGAACGCTGACCAGTCGTACATCCCAGGCGATCCTGCGCAGTCGATGGAGTTCGAAATTCGCAACGATGGAAACCGACCCGATTCCTTCGACGTCACGCTTGACCTTCCCGAAGGGATGGTCGCCACCGTCAGCAACGTGAGCGAGGCAGGCCGCACCGCCGAGGTGCTTCCCGGCGCATCCTGCTTCGTGATTGTCAGCTTTGCCTTCACGGACGGAACGGAGGGGACCCTCACGTTGGGCGTCGTGGCGACCTCGGTCAACGACCCAACGGTCAGCGCGACGGGGAACGCCGTTTACCTCGTCGGCTCTCAAAATTGGCTGCGCATCCCGACGGTGTTGCCTTCCGAAGTCCGAGACGCCGAGGACATCCATACCATGACGGTGAAGGTGCGCAACCAGTACACCACCGCACAAGCCGTCGCCATGGAACTCGATGCCGGAGAGGCAGCGAACTTCATGCAACTGCGCATCGATTCTCAGGACCGGAACTTCGTTCTTCAGGTCGGGGAGGAACGCGACGTGACGGTTCATCTCGACGTCTCCGCAAACACGCTCCGCAACCTTGCCCAGGACGAATTGACGGTGAACTTCACCGTCTGGGCCCGCTCCGAAACGGTTTCTGACGCGGCCAACGCGCAACTCACCGTGACGATGTACAAGACGGTCGCGTCAACCACGGACGGCGCCGACGACGGCGCCGGAAGTGGCGCGGTACGGAACGTGGTGATGCTCGGCCTCGCCGGCATCATCCTCGTCGGAGGTGTCGTTATGGTGATGCGCATCATTGGCGGCATCGAAGACGATGCTCTCAACGACTGGGCCGACGACGGCTACGAAGACAGCCTGCAAGCCACCTATGCAGGCGTGAAGGCTGCTCCGACCATCCCTGGAGTCGATGCTGTCCCGGCCGGGGCCCCTCCGGCAAGCGCACCCCCGGCTCAGGCTCCTGCTCCCTCGACCCCTCCTGTGGAGGAGGCGTCCGCAGCGGCGCCGCCTGTCCCGGCCGAGGGGTTGCCCGAAGGTTGGACGATGGACCAGTGGCAGGTGTACGGTCAAATGTGGCTTGAGCAGAACGGTCGCGCCTGAACCGGACGTTGGCCAGCGACGCAGGGTTGAAGTCAGCCGCTTCCTCGCAGGCACCGAGGCGACGGTATGATGCAAGGACAGCAGGGGCAAGCACCCATCTTCATCCTCAAGGAAGGTACGCAGCGGACGCGCGGTCGCACGGCGCAATCCAACAACATCGCCGCGGCAAAGGCGGTCGCCGATGCGGTCCGCTCAACCCTCGGGCCGAAGGGCATGGACAAGATGCTCGTCGACACCATGGGGGACGTCGTCATCACCAACGACGGTGCGACCATCCTCAAGGAAATGGACATCGAGCACCCCGCTGCGAAGATGATCATAGAAGTCGCCAAGACCCAGGAACAGCATTGCTACGACGGCACCACGTCTGCGGTTGTCCTTGCTGGCGAACTGCTGAAGCGAAGCGAGGACCTCATCGAACAGAACGTCCACCCGACCATCATCTGCGAGGGGTTCCGTCTCGCCGCAGAACACGCCATTGGCCTGCTCGATACGCATGGCCTTGCGACGGAAGGCGATGATGCGGTCCTGCTCGAGGTCGCGAAGACTTCCTTGACCGGCAAGTCGGCTGGGGCCGTCAAGGCCTTCTTGGCTGACATTTGTGTTCGCGCCGTGAACGCCGTGGGTCGCGTGGAAGACGGCGAGCGCATGGTGGACCTTGACGACATCAAGGTCGAAAAGCGCCAGGGTGGCTCCATCCGCGACAGCACCCTTGTTGACGGCATCATCCTCGACAAGGAACGCGTCCATGCTGGCATGCCACGCGTCATGAACGAGGCACGAATTGCCCTCATCAATTCAGCCATCGAGGTCAAGAAGACCGAAGTGGACGCGAAAATTCAGATCACCGACCCGACCCAATTGGCCTCCTTCCTTGAGGAAGAACAACGCCACATCCGTGGTCTTGTGGACGCCATTGTGAACGCCGGTGCCAACGTTGTGGTCTGCCAGAAAGGCATTGATGACCTCGCTCAGCACTACCTGGCCAAGGCCGGCGTGTTTGCGATTCGAAGGGCGAAGAAATCGGACATGGAAGCCTTGTCAAAGGCCACAGGCGGGAACGTGGTGACCAACCTCGACGACCTCTCTGAGGCGGACCTCGGACGCGCAGCCCGCGTCGAAGAGCGCAAGATTGGCGAGTCGGACATGACCTTCGTCACCGGCTGCCCCGAGGCAAAATCCGTCTCCGTGCTGCTCCGCGGTGGCACCGAGCACGTGGTCGACGAAATCCGCAGGGCTTTCGACGATGCCGTTGGCGTCGTTGCCGTCGCCTGGGAAGACGGAGCCGTGCTCACAGGCGGTGGCTCGGTGCTGGCGTCCATTTCGCGGGACCTTCGGACCTACGCTGAAGGCATCGGCGGTCGCGAACAGATGGCCATCGAGGCGTTCGCTACCGCGATGGAAATCATCCCCCGCACGCTTGCGGAAAACGCCGGCCTCGATCCGGTCACCACCATCATCGAACTTCGGAAGGCCCATGCCGACGGGCAACGCCACGCCGGCATCAACGTCTACGATGGCGGCGTCGCGGACATGATGGCCGCGAACGTGATCGAACCGATGCGCGTGGTCGAGCAAGCCATCCAATCCGCGACCGAGACGGCGACCATGATCCTCCGGATTGACGACGTCATCTCATCGAAGGGCATCATGCCGTCCGACGATGGCGGCATGGACGACTTCGGCATGTGAGGCTGAAGGCCTCGCCGTCCCTCGTTCAGCCGATGGTCGTGAGGGAACCTTGAAAGGCCCCTCACGGGTGGGTTGGATTGCTCTCAACGAGCGATAGCAGGGGCGGTCAGATGGCGGTCATCGCAAAGGTCTGGATTGAGCCCGATTGCATCACGTGCAACGCCTGTGAGGACATCTGTCCGGACGTGTTCAAGGTCGAAGAGGACTCCTCGATGATCCTCGCGGCCGTCCGGGCCGACGGCGCATACGACACGAACGCTGGAGCCAAGTCCCCGCTCAGCGGCACCCTCGGGGCCGATCTTGCGGACCTGATCATCGAGGCGGCTGAAGACTGCCCTGTGGAGGTCATCAAGTACGAACTGGCGGAAGGTGCCACGGACGACGCACCCGCGCCGGCCGCTGAGGCGGCAGCAGAGGCCCCCGCCGTGGCCGTGGCCGAATCGGCGCCCGTGGCCGGCGTGTCCGAGGCGCTCGCCGCCGTGATGGAAGGCGACCGCTCCCTCACCATCCTCTTTGGGTCCCAAACTGGCAATGCAGCCGGGCTCGCCGAGCGAACCGCAAAACTGGCTGAACACTACGGCCTGCACGCCACGGTCAAGGACATGGACGACGCGAGCGTCGACAGCCTTTCCACGCCCCGTCTGATGGTCATCACCTCCACGTGGGGCGAAGGCGAGATGCCGGACAACGCAGAAGCCCTTTGGCAGGCCGCCTCGGCAGGCGGCCCGTCCCTTTCGGCCACCCATTTCACCGTCTGCGCCATCGGCGACACGTCGTACGATGAATTCTGCAAAGCAGGGCACGACTGGAACAACCGCCTTGAGGCCATGGGCGCCGTTCGGGTCCATGGCATGGCGGAGTGCGACGTCGATTATGTCCCTCCGTGGCAGGCCTGGGTCACCGAAGCCCTCTCGCGCATCGCTTGCGTGGATGCTTCGGGAACCTTCCATGAAACCCTGGTCGAGGAGATGTCGGCCTACGCCTCGAGCGGTGACGACGACGGCATCGCGGACGGTGATTTCACGCCCGGGCAGGTGCTGAGTGAGGAGATGTCCATCACCTTGCGCGTCTTCAGGTACGATCCTGTCGCGTCTTCTTCCGGTTTCGACACGGTCGCGTGCGCCCTCCCGGGGCACGCAACGGTGCAGGACCTCCTCGTGGCCATCAGCAACGACCTCGATGGAAGCCTTGCCTTCCGCCGAGGGAACGGGACAGGTACCCCAACAACGGCCGTTCGTGCGAACGGCCGAATCGTGTTGAGCGACGTGACGCGCCTCGACACCCTCGTCCACGACGGTGGCACCTTGCTGGTTGAACCGCTCCCAGGCCACCCGGTCGTCAAGGACCTCGTCGTCGACCCGAGCCGAGTTGAGCGCGCTCTTGCCGCTGCAGCGCCATGGATGCGCGCAGACCCCCGGGAGGGGGAGGTCCTTGCCAACGGCTCGTCGATGGGCACCATGACCGCGGTTGCGGCCGAAGACCTTCACCGCCGATTTGACGTGCACGCTCCTGAGGCTGCACACGGCATGTCGGACTGCACCCCTCACGACGCGTCCTACCTTGGGCCGGGCGTCTTGACCAGGTTGTGGCAGCGTGCCAGCGACCCCCGCGTCGGCGCTGAGCAGCGACGCTCCTTGCTCCGAACGCTGCAGGACGAAGGCGGTGTCTGGTCCGAAACCGACCTGTCGGCCATCCGTCGACAGGGGCAGGAAGGACGCCTTGTGGCCGAGGCCATGACCGACGCGCGCGGTCGATTGTTGAGCGAATTCCGCTTCGCCGGCCGTTCCGGGCGCCACATCAAGTGGTTCTCACGCACTGTCAAGTGGTCGGGGACGCTGAACGAAACGATCCTCGCGGCGCAGACCATGGGCCCGATCGGGGCGATCATGAACCTCCCCGCCACGGTACGAATGGCGACCGGCTTCACGAGGACTGGAGCACCGCTGGCACGTGACCTGCAAGGCTTCATCGCGCCAGGGAAGATGCCACCGCTGGTCAATTCCTTGGTCGACGACCACCATGAGGTCAAGGCGATTTTCGACGCCCTCGACCGACGATTCTGAGGTGAAACGATGGGACTTCGGTATGCCTACTTTCCCGGCTGCGTCGCAAAGGGCTCCGCCCGTGAGGTGGAAGACGCCATGCGGGCTGTCGTCAAGGCGCTTGACATCGAGCTCGTGGACATGCCCGGCGCTGCGTGCTGCGGCGCTGGTGTCATGAAGCAAGCCAACCACCGTCTGCAACTCACCCTCAACGCACGCACCTTTGCACAAGCAGAAGCGATGGGGCTTGACGTGCTGACGCCCTGCGCCACCTGCCAAGGCAACATGTACGAAGACCTCGCGCTCCTGCTCGACGACGAAAAGTTGCGAGCGGAAGTCAACGACGTGCTGGAGAAGACGTGTGGTATGCGTTTCGAAGGGAACCTGCGCATGCGTCACCTCCTCCAAGTGCTCGTTGAGGACGTGGGGTTGGATGCCGTGCGCGACCACGTGGTGAACCCAGTCGACTTCCCGGTAGCGGGGTACTACGGTGTCCCGATGCTTCAGGACGGGGCCTCCGGCGACGACGATCCGATGGACCCACATTACTTCGAGGACCTGCTCGTGGCCATCGGTTCCTCGCCGGTTGACTACGACGGTGCCACCCGCTCAGTAGGCTTCCCGGGCTTGCTCGGCCGTGAGCGAACGGCGATGCTGCAGACCGCTGAGGTGCTTTCCGAGGCCAAGCAAGAAGGTGCGTTGGTGATGGCCACCGCCTGCCCGCTGAGCCATTTCAACCTCGATGTCTATCAGGTCAAGGCGAAGAAGGTCTCCGGTCGCGACACGGCTTTGCCGGTGGTGCACCTCCCAGAACTCTTGGCCTTCGCCCTCGGCATGATGCCGGACCGGTACGCCCAACTGCGAACGCGGGCCTTGGTCATGGGCGCTTGATCAGCCGTGGAGGGCACGACGAACCTCAGCGGCTCGGCCTGGCCCTACACCGTCCACCGCCGCCAACTGCTCTTCGCTCGCGGCGGCGACCTCCGCAATGGATCCGAACGCCTCGCTCAGCGCGCGGCTCAGGACGGGACCGATGCCATCGATCGCCTCAAGCAGGGCCCTCCTTCGCTGACGGGCCTCCTCCTCCCATCGACGGGCCAGTGGGCCGGGATTCGCATCCATTGCCTCGATTTCGGCTCGTGCAGCCATCAACGCAGCGTGCGCTTCGTCGTGGCGTCGCGGCGCGTGTGCGGGGACCAACGTGTCCAGCCATGCCTGTTCTCGCTTGGCTGCCATGGCGAGCAAGGCGGCGGATTCAGCAGCGTTCCGGACGCAGATGACGCTGAGGCCGAGGTCGAAAGCCATCCACGCAATGGCCCCGAGCACGGCGTGTGGATGCGTGGCCCCGTCAAGGCCTTCGCCGGTTTCGAGCAGCAGGCCGGCGCAAGGTGCAGCAGCGGACAGGCGGCGTGCCTGAGCAAGAAGGCGCCCGTCTCGGATGGAGTCGTGGAGGTCACGCGAGGTTTTGCGTTCAAGGAGCACCCGAGGGCCGATGCGGACGTCCCCGGTGACCAGATGGCGGAACACCGGCGTGACGCCCTGAAGGCGGAGTCCAGAAGCGAGCGTTGAGGATGCTTCGCGCCGATCGAGGATCACTTCGATGCGACGGTCCACGTCGACGGCCAGTTCACCCGTACCGTCGAGCACAGGGCCATCGTGCCGAGGGAGGGGTTCCGGTCGTTCTGGCAGATTCAGGGTGTCCGGAGGCGGTGCCGCGAACTCGTACAATCCCCGCTGCCCGGCTCCTCGACGTTCTTCGGGCCGAACCATGCCAGCCGCCTTGTTCGCTGCTGATGGTGCTGGAGGTTCCAGCACCTGCAAGGGGGCTTCCGGAACGGGTGGTCGCAATCGTTCACGCTCATGCTCGATGAACGAGGTTGCATCCATCATCACCCCGTCGTGGTCCACCTGAAAGTGCTCCAGGCCAATGGACGGACGTGGGGCGTCGAACACGGTCGTTGTCCGTCGGATGCGCTCGAGGTGTTCGAGCATGCGACGCTCACGGGAGGCTGAGGCGCGCAGCATGTGCTCGTCCCGTGTGCCCTCCGCGAGGAGCATGACCACCTCTCCTTCGCTGTGCCTGCCCGTCCGTCCTCGTCGTTGGATGGCGCGGATGGCGCTTGCTACGGGTTCGTAGAAGACCACAAGGTCAGCGGAGGGGATGTCCAGGCCTTCCTCTCCCACGGACGTGGCCACAAGCACGTTGGTCTCACCTTCTCGGAACGCACGGATCCGCTCCACCTGCTCGGCTTGGGTCATGCCGCGCCGGTCGCCCGAACCGGATTGGCCCACGAAGGCCTGCGGTCGTAGTCCCTCAACCTTGGACAACATCTCAACGAGCAATTCCACCGTGTCGCGGTACTCCGTGAACACAAGGCAGCGCCCCTCTGGCGCTTCGTTCATCCGTTCGCTCAGCAACCGTTGTACGGCTGCAGGCTTGGGATGAAGTTCCTCCGATTCATCCAAGCTGTCCTTGAGGGCACGAACGACGGGTCGGGAGAGCAGCCCCCTGTCCTTTTTTGCGGATGCGCCACGCTTTGCCTCCTCTTGCCGTTCCAAGAAGGCCTTCGCGACGCCCATGCCTTGGCAACGAAGCAGGTCCACAAGGAGGTGCAACCGACGGAGGTCGGCGATGGAGCGAGCGGCGTCGTACCCGCGACGATCTTGACGTGCGATCGCCGCAGAGGCACGTCGTTGCGCCTCATCAAGCATCGACGCGGTCAGGTGGCCCACGTCGGCCAAAAATCCCTGACGTCTCAACCGTTCGGCCACGATGTTCTCTTCCATCGCGAGCGGTGCGATGAGCTCGACAAGCGCCTGAGGCATCGCCAGGCGTTCGGTGGCGAGGGAGAGGTCCACGGCATACGGGGCAAGCAGCGTGTTTGACCGCTCGTGGATGCTCCAATGCACCGTTCCAAGGTTGGCCTGCACCTCGCGGATGACGCGTTCACTCGTCCCGGGGCTGGCCGTCGCACCAAGCACGGTGGCCTCAGGAGCATGTTGACGCACGAGTTCAGCGACTTGAACATAGGCATGCGCGCCGGTTGCGTGGTGCGCCTCGTCGAGGATCGCAAGGGTCAGCCCGGAAAGGTCCACAGCGCCGTTCGACACGTCGTTGCGGACGACCTGTGCCGTGGCCAAGACGATGCGCCCTTGAGCCCACAAGGCAGGACGTTTCGCGGGCGGCGTGGTCCCTGTGTACACCACGACCTCCTCCTCCTCGACCTGCAGGTGGAGGAGGATCATGCGTCGATGCTGGTCCAGCAGCGCCACGGTCGGCGCGACGAGGAGGACGCGACCTTGGCGTTCAAGGTGAGCCGCGATGGCCAACCATTGCACTGCAGATTTTCCGAAGCCTGTTGGCATCACCATCATCGTCGAGCCCGACAAGGCTGTGCGCAACGCGTCGAGTTGGTACGCCCTCGCCTCCACGCCCCCTCTGAGACGAGGATGGGCCACCAAAGGCATGCGTGTCCACCTCCGTCGAAGGATGATAAAGGTCGTCCGAGGGCGGTGATTCGCCTCCACAATGATTGAAGGCCAGCAGCGTGAAACCGTGCTCGGTGGCCCACGTCTGCCCACCGAACCGCTCATATAGGGGTGGGAGGTCGGCGAACTGCTCCAAGGTGGGCAGCCAGACGCATTGGGCCATCCCTTGAGGAACCCAGCGGCAGGGTCTCGCACTCGTCGAGACCCAGCCACGCGTCACGGCCGCCCAACGCCGGACGAGCCCTCGCACGCCCTTCGGGGCCTATGCGTTGCACAACACACCAGGAGGACACCCCCATGGCCAAGCGAAACCATCCGCGCCGCGGCAGCATGGCGTTTAGCCCGCGTAAGCGTGCCATCCGCCACTTTGCCCACGTGAATGCATGGCCCGAGAGCACCGCCGACGAGGTTCGTGTGCAGGGCTTCGCTGGCTGGAAGGCCGGCATGACCCACATCCTCTCGCGTGACCTCAACCCGCGTTCCACCACGGCCGGCCAGGAAGTTCGCGTCCCTGTCACCGTCGTTGAAGTGCCCAAGATGCGCATCCTCGGCGTTCGAGGGTACGAACTCACGCCCTATGGGAAGCAAGCCACCGGTGAAGCCTGGCTGTCCAGTGAGGCCATCAGCGAGGCCTTCCCTGACGTCTTTGAGCGCATCTCCAACCGCAAGGTGCACGACACCGATGCGCACTTCGCCACCCTCGAGGCGGCCGACCTGTGTGAAGTTCGTTTGATCGTCGCCACC
>JALRLN010000220.1 GCA_023254445.1 Candidatus Poseidoniaceae archaeon
TTCGTGCGGCGTCAGGAGTTCGTCCACCATGGGGTCGCGCCCGACCGCCAACACCGAACTGGCCGCGCGGGCCGATGACGGCGCGCCTTCAATGAGGTCCTGTGCGGACGGCACCCGAACCTCCCACCCGTCGTCGAGGTCCGGCAAATCCACCGTGAGGTCAACACCAACAGGGTCGTCGGGGGTGCCCACCACATCGAGCGCCCTTCGAATGACCGTCTGGGCCGTTGTCCGGACATCGACGGTTTCGCCAGCGTCAGCGGAGCCATCCGTTCGCGGCCGAACGTCGTGGGTGAGCAGGGCGTTTTCGAGGGCGCGCCACCCGTCGTGCTCGTTGGCGAGGTGCTGCAGAACGTCGGGCTCGACCGCCAGCCCGTGCCGGCGCCCAAGCGCCCGCAGCACCGCCAAGCGGTCGATGGAACCGGGACGCCGAACCTCCGCAAGCATGCCCTCACGCATCACGCGGGACAGGGGGCCGTCGGGCCAGAGCGAGGGGGGCATGGCGGTGGTGACCACCACCTGAACGCCGAGGTTGAGCGCGAGGTCCACCACCCGATGGAGGAGGGCTGCGGCCTCGGCGTCGATGGCCACCGCGTCGATGTCGTCGATCAGCAGCGCACAGGCACCGGCCAACCACGCGTCGAGGAGGGTGAAGCCGTCGCCAAGCAGTTCCTCGCGCCACGAGGCGTGGGCACGAACGAAGCCGACGTCGCCGGTTGCACGACGAAGCAGGGCTTGCCCAATGGCGTGCAGCAGGTGGCTTCGTCCAACGCCTTCTGGACCGTGAAGGAGCAACGGATTGGCTCGACCGGGCGATTCGATGATGCGGTCGGCCCACGCCGTGGCCTCGGCGTTGCTGTCCAGTTCGACCCAGGACCTGAACGTCGAGGCCTCCGACCAGCGAAGGGCCCACGGCCACGGGCGTTCCGGTTGACGAACCGTCGAGGGCGTGCCTGCACCGACGGCCTGCATCCAGATCGGACGGCCGTCGTCGCTCATGCCGAGGGAGGGCACCTCCGGACGGAGCACCGCCTCCGACGGAGCCCACCCTTGGGTGTGCTCTTCGAGCATCCCGGCGAGGCGACGGTGCAGGGCTGCTTCAACCGGGTCGGGCTCATCGGTGGTCGCGGCGGGCGGCGCCCACTCCTGAAACGCGCGCCCGCCCTCTGCCCGGAGCGGACGGTCCGCACGCGTGGCCTCGTCCAACAGCGACCGACGCTGCACCGGGGCCTGAGGGGGTTCAGGCGTTGCATGGGCCGGCGTGGTCGCTCGGCTCAGGCCCATCCGGGCGCGGGCCGCGGCTGCCCGAAGGGGCGACTCAGTCATCGGCATCGCCTCCGAGACGACGGCGCTTCGAGGTCGAGGACGTGGTTCTGGTCCTGCGTCTGGGTGCCGGCGCGGGTGCCGCATCGGGCGTCACGCTCGCAGGGGCGACGTCCCCATCAGCAGGTCCGGGCGATGCATGCGGTTCAGACCGAGGCAGGTGAAGGCGAAGTTCAGACCACATGCGCTGACGACGGCCCATCGCCTCCACGACAGGGGCCGAGCGCAGCACGTCACGCATCTCCGTCCCAAGGGTGAACTTGGGCGGCGTCAGGTCCGGGATGTGCCGCACCTGAGCAAGCCCCAGTCCCGTCGGCGTGCGGGCGGGTGGCATGGACACGTCCACGTTCTTTGCGTTGCGCACGAGGTCGGGTTCTGGCCGACGGAAGGAGCGACCAAGGGCAGGAAGTCCGTCAGGACCAACCTTCTCCTTGGGCATGAAAAATCGGCGCGGGGGGGGTGCGGTGCGTGGTGCGGCACGGCGCGCCCGAGCACGCTGTGCAGGACGAGGCCCTGCGGGACGAGGGGGTGGAGGCGCATTGACCACGTCCCGCTCCTCCACGGGAGGTGGAGTGTGTTCAACCGCTGGCTGCACAGGGACAACCACGACCGGTTCAACAGGATCGTCAACTGCCGTCTCGACGACC
>JALRLN010000221.1 GCA_023254445.1 Candidatus Poseidoniaceae archaeon
GGCCCCCCCTGCGTCGCGGAGCAGCACCTGGTCGAGGTGCATCGTGCCGCTGGCTTGAGCGGTCACCTGCAACAGCGGGTCGGCACCAGAGGAGCGGGCCAAGGTCGTGTCGATGAGGCTCACCGTCCCCGGGCCGTCCTGTTGGAGGGCGGGGCTGGCTTCGAGCACCCGCGTGCCGTGCATCCGAACCTCCGTTTCCGCATCGCCGTCAACGAGGACTCCGCCCCACCGTGCGCCAGCACCGGGGCCCTGCATTGTGGCGTCGCCAGCGTCCAAGGTGCCTTCCACATGAATCCGAACCGTGTCGGCGATGCGGAGCAGCGAGCCGTCAAGCAGGGTCAGCGTCCCGGTGGAGGACACTGTCAGATCATCGTCGAGGTAGTAGGGACTCCACTTTGATTCAAGCACGGTCCATCCGAGCAGCGAGCCGCCTTCCAAGGTGGACGACATGAAGGTGTGAACGAGCGGTCCTGATGTGTCCCACGCCACCGAATCGGTCCGCCCGCTGTGGTCGAGGCGGACCATGACCACGCCCGTGCTGCTCGTCCCCGATTCGTCCACGAGCAAGGAGGTGGTGGTGCCGGTGACGGAACCCTCGCTGTCGGTCTGGGCGATGTCTCCGGCCACAATCACGTTGGCCCCTTGCACAGGCTGGCCCACGTCGAGCACGTGAACCTCCATGCCGACGAGCAGTTCGAGTTGGGCCCCCGTCTGTGCCAAGGCCGTGCCGTTGAGTGAACCATCAAGCACGCTCACCTCGCACATGGGGGCCAGGGTAACCGACCCGTGGATGTGCAGCCTGCTCGTTTCAACGGGCGAAGAGCACGACCAGCCAACATCCCCGTGAAGGTGAAGGTCGCCCCCGTTCGTTCCCGCGACCGTGGCGCTGCCGATCACATCGATGTCGTCCGCAATCAAGGCGGCGTTTGCGCCTAGCAGGGTACCGCCTTGCTCGACCTCGGCCGCATGGCCGTCGGTGAGGAGGAGGTTGGTTCCAAGCAGCGTCAACCGTGCACCCGTACGCACGGTGAGGTCGCCGTCAAGTTCGTGCATGCCACCGTCCGGCCGAGGGCCCAGCACGGCGTCCACGCCAGCGGAGAGCACCCAATCGCCCTCGGGCAGAAGTGGAAGTTGCATGCGTTGACCGTTTTGTCCGCCGAACAGCACGTCCCTCACGCCTGCGCCTTGGGCCAAGGCCACCACGTCAGAGCCACCCTGCAGCAGCGGAAGGGTGGCGGCACCGTTGACGTCGGATGCGAGGTCAAATCCGTGGACAGCAATCGACGCCACGACGGGGTTTCCATCGAGGTCGGTGAAGGTCACGGGGGTCTCGATCAGGCGATCGGACGTGCTCGTCTGCACCTGTGGTGACGCGTCGCCTCCCCATAGCAGGTGGCCGTCACCGAGCGCATCGGCGGCGCCCGTACCACCGATCACGTCGAAGTCCCGGACGACCGCGGTGGACGTTTCATCGACGTCGAGGGCCAAGGCATGCCGGTCCGCATCCCACGCGCCCACGTGCAGCGAAGCGTCCACGAGAACGGCGCCATTCGGGCTCAAACGGGTGCTGAGGGTGGTGGTGGCCACCTCCCCTTGATCCGCCATGAGGCCTGCGTTCTTTCCGTCCTGCAGCACCAAGGCCTCCGCCGTCAAGTCGGCCACGTCCAATCGAGCGCCGATGGACAGGTTCCGTGACGTCAGGGCGTCCGTCGTGATGGACGTGTACCTGGCATCGAGGCCAACGCTGGACACATCGTTCGAGCGGTAGCGGCGCTCAAGCACCACATCGCCCCACGCGTGCGAGCCTGCCATCACGTCCACCGCGGGCCCTGCACCCAACCCAAGGTCCACGTGCAGGGCATCGAGTTCCGTGTCCACATCCCGCAACAGCAGGCCGCCCTCGCCCTCCAAGGTCAGGCCTTGGGCGACGAGGGTCCCCGTGCCGGTGGACTGCAGCACAGGGCG
>JALRLN010000222.1 GCA_023254445.1 Candidatus Poseidoniaceae archaeon
TGGCCGCTGAACGCGCTTTACCGCTACGACAAGAACAACAACACCATCCCCGACCGCTACGAGGCGGACGACCTGGAGGACCTCGACGCCGACGGCTGGTCCAACATGGACGAGTACCTCTGCGACACGGACCCGCGCAACGAGAGCGACATGCCGACCGACTTCGATGGCGACAGCACCTGCGATGCGGTGGACCGCGACGACGACGGTGACGGCTTCATCGACGTCGAAGACGACATGCCGTTCAACCGGACCGAGTGGCTGGACACAGACGGCGACGGGATCGGCGACAACTCCGACGACGACACGGACGGCGATGGGTGGCTCGACGAGCTTTCCCGCTCGACCCGACCGAGTGGGCCGACCTGAACGAGAACGGCATCGGTGACAACAGCGAGCGGAAGGACCCCGCGGAGAGCGTCGCGGACGGTGCCTCTGCGCTGGATGCGGTGCCGATCCCCTTGCTGGTCGCGGCCATCTTGATCACGGCCCTGGTGCTGACGATGCTGATGTCGGCCGGCCGCGTGGCCAAGCCGGTCACGAAGACGACGGTCAACATCGACAAGAAGTCCAACGCGGGCACGGTATACGTTGACGCAGAGCAGGACTTCGCACCCCTGGAGGGCGACCTTCCCATCGACGAACCCTCCACGGGAGACGTCGATGAGGATGGAGCGGACAGCGACGTTGCTGAGGACGCTGTTGAGGAGGAAGCGGAGCCCGCTGAGGCTGAATCGTCCGAAGACGCCGAGGGCGACGGCGACGCACCACCCCCTCGCGAGGGCCCGATGGCGTGACGCCGTCGGGCCTGTCCAGCGAACACGCAGGCGCGGGGCTCGCGGCAGGCATCGCCGTGCCCCCTGCCCCGGACTTGGAAGCAGAAGCCAAGGCAAAGGCAGCCGAGGATGCTCAGGCAGCCGCAGAAGCGAACGCGAAGGCCGAAGCGAAAGCAGCCGCGAAGGCCGCTGAACGTGCAGCAGAACTTGAGCGGGTTCGGCAGGCCGCCGCCGCCCTCGACATCGCCTCGCTCGGAGCGGTGTCGAGCGCTTCGCTGAGCGCAGCGGTCGAGGCAGGGGCAACGCGGCTTCCGATGGCGGATGTCTCCCAGTTCCCGACCCAAGGCACCGGCGTGCTTTCGGACGACGATGGACCGATCAGCATCGCATGGGAGGGCCACGACAACGGTGCCTTGGTTGGCGTGTCGGGCGTGTCCCGCGCAGTCGCCCTCCCCGCCACCTTGGTCGTCAGCGACAGCCTGTCCAACATCAAGGGCATCGGGCCTTTCATCGAGGAGAAACTGAACATGCTCGGCATCACCACCTACGCGCAACTCGCGGAAATGGACGAGGACATGATGGACCGCGTCAACGAAGCCATCGAATTCTTCCCGGGGCGCGTCAAGCGCGACCGTTGGGTCGAACAGGCACGAGGGTTCGTGGACAGCGCCAACACCGAGGAATCAGGCAAATCCGAGGGCGCCCGGGCATGACCGGCAGCAACCCCTTTGAGCAGCACGAGGTGGGAAAACCATGGCCGTCCCTTTGAACGACCTGATCGGCACCGACGCCGTCGACCTCACGAGCATCGATGCCCTCGACGGATGGATGCAGATTGGCCTCGCCGTGCTCTTCGTGCTCGTTGTTGCCGTGGTCACCCAGCGTGTGGTTCTGGGCATCGTGCGCAAGGCGGTCGGTCAGACCGAAGGGTCGTGGGACGACGATTTGGTCGATGTGGTCAGTTCGCGCATTTTGTTCACGGTGATCGTCTCCGCCGTTCAGGTCTGCTTGCTTTGGTTGCAACCCGTGCTGGCGGAAACCACCCAACTCTACGCCAATGCGACCCTCATCCTGCTCGCGGCCAGCGCCCTCTCCGCGACCATCAAGGTGGTGCTCAAGGCCTTCCTCGACTCCATGCAGAGCAAGCGCTCTGTGAAGGTTGAGGGGTCGAATCCGCTGCTC
>JALRLN010000223.1 GCA_023254445.1 Candidatus Poseidoniaceae archaeon
AACTTCCGACCTAAAAGACCGTGAAATGAGGATGATTGAAGAGCCCATCCGAGGTCCCAGACTCATGATGACGAACGAACGTCGTCGTCTCGTGGTGGAGGGCGGCAGCCCCATCATCGACTTCGACAACAAAGCGTTCAAGCCGATCCCGGAGGAAGGTATTGCGCTCGCCACCGACGCCATGCGCCGCGGCGTCATGTACCGCTACCAGCCGAAGCATGTGGACGACTGCCTGACCGCGCGCTTCGAGCGCGATTTTGCCGCTCACATGGGCCTGAAGCACGCCGTGGGGACCAACTCCTGCGGGTCGGCGATGTACATCGCCCTCAACATCGCGGGCGTGCAGCCCGGCGACAAGGTGCTGTCCAACGCCTTCACCTTCCACGCCGTGCCCAGCGTGATCCACCACGCCCGTGCCGAGCCGGTGCTCGTCGAAACGAACCGGGAATGGGGCATGGACGCCGAGGACCTCGACCGAAAGGCGGCCGAAAGCGGCGCCAAGGTGCTGCTGATGTCCTACATGCGCGGCCACGTGCCCGACATGGACGCCATCATGGCCGTTGTCGAGAAGCATGGCCTCTTCTTCATCGAGGATTGCGCGCACGCGTACTGCACGACGTGGGACGGCCGGCGGCTGGGCACCTTCGGGGACATTGGCTGCTTCTCAACACAGTCGAGCAAGGGCATGAGCGCTGGCGAGGGGGGCATCTTCGTCACCGACGACGACGAGCACGCGGCCAAGGCCGTGCTCTACGCCGGCTCCTACGAGCAGCTCTGGAAGAAGCACTACGGGCTCGATGCCGCCTTGATGGACCGCCTTCAGAACGAGATTCCAGGGTATTCCATGCGCATGCAGGAGGTCACGGCAGCGATGCTCCTTCCGCAAATCCCGCGCCTTGACGTGATCCATCGCATCCACACCCGCAACCACGCCCTGCTTCGCTCCCTGATCGGCGACCACCCCCACATCGAGGTCCCGTCGCCCCATCCGAAGGCCGGTAATTTCCACGACACGATGCAGTTCCACCTCGTGGGCATGAGCACGGCGCAGGCCGAGGCCTTCCTCGACGTCGCGAAGCAGGAGGGCTTGCCCATGCAGATCTTCGGCATCCGCCGCAACGCACGCGACTACCGTTCGTGGACCTACGTCGACGCCCACCGCGACACGTTGCCGCAAACCATCGAAAACATCGCCTTCGCGGTGGACCTCTCCATGCAACCGCACCTGACCGAGGACAACGTGCGCGTCATGGCACGGGTGCTTCACGAGGTCATCGACCACGTGATGGGGTGAATCGACCGTCACCATCAAGCGCGGGCGGTGCCCTTCGTCACGTGAGGTGGGGCGATGAGCAAGGATGAGGCGGCCGGCACCGAAGCGGCCGCCACCGGCCTTCGCATCGTCTGGGCCAGCGTTCGAAATTTCGACACGGACCTCTGCGCCACGACGCAAAAGGCCCTGCTTGACGGGATGACCGAGGTCGGCCACGAGGTGCTGATGCTCTCTCCGGGCGGCCCACCCTCTGAGTCCCACGCGTGGAGCCACCTTGGCGTGCAGGACGGCGCCGGGTTCGGCCGCCGAAGCCGGGCCATCGCCAAACGCATCGCCGTGCGATGGCCGGAGGTCGGCCAACCCGACCTCGTCCTCGTCGACTGGCCGCTTGTGCCGGTGCTCCGCAAGGCGGGCGTGCTGAAGCGCGTGCCGTGGCTGCTCATCGACCGGAGCCCTCCTGCCCAGGCCGGGCTGCTCGGCCGCTTGCACTGGTTCACGTGGAAGCGGGCATGGGCGATGGCCACGGCCGATGCGAAGGACCGCTCAGGTCCGGTCGGGGCCGCCGTGAGCCCTGCTCACCGGGAATTCATCAACGCCCGGACCAAGGCCGTTCAGGACACGGTCGTTGTGCTTCCAGCAGGCGTGGACCTCGACCGCTTCATTCCAGGGGCCG
>JALRLN010000224.1 GCA_023254445.1 Candidatus Poseidoniaceae archaeon
CACGATCAGCACGCCAGAGGCTCCGGCCACTTCGGCCGTGCGCAGGACGAATCCCACGTTGGTGGCGTACCTGACCCCATCGAGCAGCACGACGGGACCTTGTTGCTCGAGGAGGGAGACCACGTCGTCGATGCTGGCGCGACGTTTCACCAAGGCCAACGCAAGCGGGGGTTCATGTCCGGGAAGGGCCATCCTCCAGAGGTCGCGCGAAGTGCCTCGATGAACGGTGACGGACTGCGCCTCGGCGAGGCGCAGCACCTCGTCGACGCGCGGACCCTCGGCGCCGTCTTGCAGCAAGACGAGGGTCGCCTTGCCGTCACGGAGGGCGTCGAGGGTCGCCTCGATGCCTCGGCGCTGCATGGCCGAAGACACTCAGCAACAGGGCATCATCGTTCTGATGGTTGAACGTGCTGATGTTGCCTGTCCTTCATTCATATCTGAAAGGCAGATTGAGGTCGTGGCAGTTCGACCGAACTGAAAGCAATTGATTGCGCGGCACCTGTCGAGTCTGATCTTGGGTATTGATGTGAAAATTGACGTCAACATTGTACCTCTTTGCCTCAATGAGTTGGTTCCCGCTTCGCCTTATGCACTGTTCCCAGAGCAGAACGTGCTCACCAATCGTGCACGACACCACGCCTCGAACGGGCGTACCCTTATGATTCAAGTAATACACAATGTCATAATTACTCACGCATCGAGGTTCATCTGGCGAGATGTGATAACGACCGATGGAACGCTTCAATTTGATCGTTGTTTTCCGTCCCACCTGCCCATAATACCCCGTGATTGTCCAGGATGGCTCAGTGACATGATAGACTTCTTTGACGTTGAAGTACGTGGTTTTTGGGAGCCCACCATACTCTTGCCGAGTTCCAGAGGATGACTCCAACGAAATGCAGTATCGCCCTCGTTCAGGGTTGTTGTACTTCGATTGACTGGTTCCAAGGTGCAGGTAGGCTCCTCCAGATTCGCACGGCGAGATGATCACCGGGTGATTGATTGTCACGTCCCAGAATGGTTGAACATCCGCCATGACCACATGCGATGCGTTCAGGTTCGAGAGTGCAAACTCCCGGGTCAATGATGACCTGCGGCTCAAAGCACATCCCCCCGTGGGGATTCTTCGTCACTGAGGTACAACTTCTCGAGGGTCTCCTCAAGAACTTCAGCAACAAGTTCTGCGAGTTGCCGTCGGGCTTTTGCTGCAATCGAGTTGATGGACGCCGATAGTTGAACCAAGGCACAGTGCAGCGCTTCTGCTTCGCATTCATAGATGCCGAGGCGTTCGGAGATGCAATCTCGGACTGGGCAGAACGTGTCACAGAACGGTGAGTGTTCCATGCGAAAGTGTAGGCTTGCATCGAGGGACGCCCATCGAAGCGCGAGAACATCTCGTTCGCATACACCGGGGTGCGTGAATTCCCCAACAAGGCGTAAGATTCCTGACTGTAAGGCGTCTTCAAGTTCGTCCTCTAGGTGTTGCACCTGCTCGTACAGCCACGCATCTGCTTCGATCGCCACATCGCGAGCAATCATGTCGGTGCTCTCGTGAAGACTTGAATCCGCCGTCTGACGGAGAACGGATCGAATCTCGGCGAGCAAGGATTCGCGGGTGCCCCACTGCATCGTTTCGGTGACCTCAACACCGGTGTTATTCTCATCATAGGCATCCACATACATCTGAATCGGAAAAGTTAGGCCACGGACCCTTAAGAAGCCAACGGTCGATTCACTTCGACCGATTTCAACGAACGCGCCCGGTGTCCGCTGGGATGGTTCGTGATGTTCAGGGCAGGTCGTCGAAAGGGACGAAGATGTGAAGAGACCTTTTCGGGTAAGGTTTGCCGGCTCTTGCGGGGTGGCAACCGTTTGCAGCGGTCGCCTCGCCGGCGCGAAGCGCAGCGATGGTGGCCTCAACCCCGCGCTTCTGCAT
>JALRLN010000225.1 GCA_023254445.1 Candidatus Poseidoniaceae archaeon
GTCGTTCAGCACAGGATTCCCTGACATCGACGGGAAGAGCCCTCAGTGGTCTTTCAATCCTCGTCCTCATGAGGGCAGGCTCAGCATCATTGCTGCTGTTCGTAGTACTCGACGAGTTGTTCCAAAGTCCAGCCTTCCGACAAGCGTTCGTCGATGAGGGCGTCCTCCCAACCCACGAGGCGGGACCGAAGGTCGATGCCGGCCTGCTCGCGTCCGTCGAGGACGGGGCGAGGTCGTTCGTGCTGCAAGGCGACGGGGATGCTGACGTCCTTGCCCACGGAGGGTGCGCGCTGGCGCAAGCCAAGCAGGCCGACAAGCGCCACCAAGGCGCCGACAACGGCCACCGCGGGGACGACCCAACCCATGCCTCCTTCGCTCGATTCGCCCACCGACAGGAGGTCGCGTCGCTGGTCGGCCGAGCAGCCATCGGCATCCACGAGTTCGTCGGTTGGGGTTGACGGGCAACGGTCCACGGCGTCCTCGACGCCGTCGCGGTCAAGGTCGAGGGTCTGGTTGGACGTGCCGTTCTCCTGAACCGTCGGTTCCTCCGGTCCCTCCTCATCGCACCCTTCAGCGACGTGGTCGTCCACGCCGTCACCGTCCGCGTCCACCATGGTCAGACGGGCCGTCGCGGAGGGTCCGTCCGGGTTCGCCGTCGCCCGGGCCACTTCGAGGCCGTCGAGGATACAGTCGCCGTCGGTGTCCGCCGCGAAGGGCAGGCTTCCGAGGAGCGCCTCGTCGAGGTGCGTGAGGCCATCGTCGTCGGGGTCCAAGGACGCCTCGGTCCCGTCGGCGGCATCCGCAGTGCGTCGGCTTCGGTTCGTCCCGTGCAGGACTTCCCACGCGTCCGTCAGTCCGTCGTTGTCCGTGTCGGTGGTGCTGTCAAGTCGGTTCCAATCGTCGTTCCACGCTGCCCGGTAGACCTCGGCAAGCGCGGCGTGGTGGACCACGAGTCCCAGTTCCCTGTTGCGCAGCATGGCGGAATCGCCCCAGTTGATCGAGGAGATGAGGACGTGTTCCCCGTCAACGATGGCGCCCTTGTTGTGCAGTTTGGTCACCGAATCGCCAGAGGACATCAGGACGGCTTGAACATCGAAGCCCTTCGTTGCGTTCCAGTCTTCGTTCAGCAGGTCCACGACCGCTTGGGCGTCGTCGTCGAGGAAGGCTCCGTTCAGGGCGACGCGCAGCCGAACCCCCCGTGCTGCAGCCTCTTGCATGCTTTCCAGCAGCGGGTTCTCGCCCCAGCCCCACGACCAATCCGTCTCCAGGTATTGCAACGAGAGCAAGACCTCCTCTTCCGCACCGTCGAGCATGGTGGTGATGCCGGCAATGCAGTCGTCGGGGCAGGTGAGCACGTCCGCAGTGGCCGTTCCGCTCACCGTGCCCGCAACGCTCCCGACGAGGGCGCGCGTTGGGGGAAGGGTCCACCCTGTTGGAGCAGGCGCGATGGCCTCGCGCACGTAGTGGCTGTTGGCGTCACGGTCCATGGCCAAGAGCGCGTCCAGCGCCTCGACCAGTTGAGGGCTTTCGACGATCAGGGACCAATCCCTGTTTCCCGCCTCGCCAGGGGCAGGGGCGCTGCTGGACTTCCAATTTCCAGAACCGATCCACACGTCAAGTCCGTCGCGCACCGCCACCTTGGCGTGCATGAACGCATAGGCGTCGTCCGCCTCGGCGCCGACGAGCAGCACCTCGATGCCGGCCTCGCGCATCACGGCCGAAAAGCCGTCAACGTCACGCAGGTCGCTCGCCGACCACCAGTCGTCGCCGGCGTCCATGACCACACGCACCGACACGCCCCGCTCTGCCGCGCGGATCAGGGCATGGACGAGGTTGGGTTCCTGAATCTGGTAGACCTGCACGTCGAGGGAGGTGGACGCACCGTCAATCCACTGCACGAGGTCCACCACGCCAGCTTCTGGA
>JALRLN010000226.1 GCA_023254445.1 Candidatus Poseidoniaceae archaeon
CCGCTGTTCCAGGGCTTCTGGGACGTGCGGCCGGCCACCTGCTCCTTCACCAACGGCGTGGCGGCCTACACGGCCGTGGCAGCCGCCCCCGTGCCCGCGATCGGCATCGCCGGCTCGCCAGGCACGATCAAGATCATCAACAACCAGACCAATGCCGCAGCGCCCGGCTGGTGGAGCCAGCCCTCCTCGAACCACCCCGGCGGTGCCGTGACGTCGTTCTGCGACGGCCGGGCCCTGTTCATCAAGGATTCGGTTTCGGCGGCCACCTACGCCCAACTGCTCAACTCCAGCAACGCGCAGGCCTCGGCCAGTCCGGGGAGAATGTGGGTCGCGGCCACGCACGTGCTCGTCGCTCTGGATTCGACGGCTGACGTCTCGAACACACCCACGAGCAAGTGGGTTGAGGTCAGCATCCTGGACGGTTCCCTGCACGAAGAAGAGTGATCAGGCGCCCAAGCATCGTTCATGCAGGCAGGTGGGCGGTTCGAACAACAGTTTGCTCTCAAGGTCGATCAGGTCCAACTGCAGCGTGCTGCCTTCGCCTTCAAGCACCGTGACGATGGACGACGTGGTGGCGGGCAGGTAATCCTCTCCCGTGGAGGTCAACGAGAGGCGCAGGTGGTGACCTGCGGGAACCGTGGCGTCGAGGGGCATGAATTCCATCAAAGCGGTGATGGACGCCAACGGTGCAGCCCATGTTTGGATGTCGTCTCCACCCGCATGGTAGCGCAGGTCCATGATGGCGTGGCCGACATGAATGCACGTGGTTTCGCTCTCGCAGGACTCGAGGAGTGCGTACAGTTGCCCTCCTACTGTCGTCGTGCGGACTTCGACATGCAGCCGCGGCGTGCCGACGAGGGAGAGGTCGTTCTCAACAGGCTCGGACGTCCAGACTGGGCCCGACGATGCGTCCGGCAAAACCGTAAGGCTTCCATCGCTAAGCACCAAGTCCTCTCCGAGGGTCCATCGACGTTCCTCGGCGTCCAACGGCGGATAGTGGTCTTCCAACCGCCACTGGCCGTCGTTGGACTGGATCTCAATCCACTGGCCCGGTTGCGGTCCTATCCCCTTGAGGTAATGGTCAAACCATTCGTGAAGATCTTGCATCCAGTCGTACCGAACCATCTCTGGAAAGGCTTCCCCTCCGCGCCCCCCGAGGTCGCTTCGGTCATCGAGTTGCACAGGGCGGTCTGGGTAGTCGTGGTCCCATTGGCCAAAGAGTCCCTTGGCCTCAATCCCTGCGTTGATCAATCGATTCATCGTTGGAACTGCCATGTGAGGGTCAACGTTCCAATCGTGCATGCCTTGAATCAGGTACACGCTGCCTTGGTAGTTCTCAAGCACGCGATCCAAGAAATAGCGTTCTTCCCAATAATCACCTGCAACCTCAGAGCCGAACACATAGGCAGAAACGCCGGTACCGGGGCCGATGATGTAATCGGGACAGAGGTTTTGGTAATCCTCCTCGTCGCCGTCCAAGCCATACGACCCGTAAACGCCGTTGTGCATGATGGGGGCTCGTGCCTCAGCAGAACCGTTCCTCCACATCAATTCCTTGACGCCAATCAACCCCGAAATCGGCACGATGGTCTTCAGGGCCTCGTTTCCATACATCGCTGCTTGCCAAGGCGTGCTTCCGTCGTACGACTTTCCAATGAGCGCGACCCCTCCATTGGACCACTCCTGCTCGCCAAGCCACGTCACGGCTGCGTTGATTCCTTCTTGCTCAGCGAACCCCATCAGGTCCATGCAATGGTTGGAGCGCCCGGTTCCTGTGACCGAAATTTGGGCGAAGGCGTAGCCGTGTGGGAGCAGTTGGTTGACGATCATCTCACCAAGCCACGAACCGGGAACTTCGATGGTCGGTGTCTCGACCGACGGCTCCTGAAAGTAGGGGCCAATTTCCGCGACCACCGGAACG
>JALRLN010000227.1 GCA_023254445.1 Candidatus Poseidoniaceae archaeon
AACCACGTGGGGTGGGAAAGCACCGTCTTGGAGGCGGCCTCCTCGGCAGGCCTGCTCGGCCTGGCGGTCTTCGCCTTTACAGAAGCAGCCTTGCAACCGATCCCACCGGATTTGCTCATCCTCCCGATGGCCGCCGCCGCCTCTGGAACGGGGGCGTACCTTGCGATTTGGGCGGTCGCCACCGTAAGCAGCGTCCTCGGTGCGCTTGCTGGAGCAACGCTTGGCCGCATCTGGGGCCGCCCGCTGATGACGCGCTTCAAGCAAGAACGCAACCTCGCTCGCCTCGAGGTGCTGCTTGAGCGATACGGCCGTGCTGGCGTGTTCATCGCTGCACTTTCCCCCATTCCGTACAAGGTGCTTGGATGGGCTGCCGGGATGGGGAAGATGGAGCGACGGCCCTTCCTCCTCGCAGGATTCGCTGGAAGGGGCCTCCGTTTTGGCCTGGAGGTTTTCCTTGTTGGCCTGTACGGAGACGAGGCCTTGCACACCATCTCGGCGATCCTTGACCGAGAACTGTTGCTTGCTGCGGTCATGGTGCTCTCCCTCGCCCTTGCTTGGTGGGCATGGACGTGGTGGCAGGGCCTGACGGACGACGGTCGAGCAGCCGAGTGACCCCGTTCCGTCCATATCTTCATGAGCGGGTCGCAGGTGGGGCGGTCAGGCTCGTGTGGTGTAGTCCGGCCCATCATTTCGGATTTTCATTCCGACGACCCGGGTTCGAATCCCGGCACGAGCACTCAGTGTCCCGTTCTTCAGTGCCAACACCATTCAAAAATGACATTGTGTTCCAAAAAAACTCCGCCCCAGCACCCCGGCAACCATCCCTCCAACCCCACACGGCTCGTTCGCTCGGTCGCTGAAGATCAGGCACAGGTTGATGCGCGGCACGGACAAGGCGAGCCATGGCCCAGTGGAGCAGCGCCTTTCTTGAGGCGACGCCGGGGGACGCCGCGACCGGAGGCGGCATCCGGCAGGTCCCCGGCGCGTGCTGGTCACGGTGTTCCGCAGAACCAATGCCCGATCCAACCCTTCGGTTGTGGAACGATGACCTCTCGGCTTCGCTTGGCCACCCGGCCAAGGACGCCCGGGTCTGGACGGGGGGCCATCCCGAACCAGGCATGGACCCGCACGCGCACCGCTACGGAGGGCACCAGTTTGGCTCATGGGCAGGACAACTCGGTGATGGCAGGGCGTTGAGCCTTGGCCACGTTCGTGGCGAGGCGGGGTGGACCGAAGTGCAACTGAAAGGGGCCGGCCGGACCCCGTATTCACGCCGAGGGGACGGTCGGGCCGTGCTCCGCTCTTCGCTTCGCGAATACCTCTGCAGCGAGGCGATGCACCACCTCGGCGTGCCCACGTCACGCGCGCTCGCGCTGTGCACAACCGGTGAATCTGTGCGGCGCGACATGTTCTACGACGGCCATCCCTCGCTCGAACCCGGCGCCGTCGTGGCCCGGACGGCTCCCTCCTTTGTCCGGTTCGGTTCCTTCCAAATCCTCGCCGCCGACGGTGCAGAAACGGCGCTGCGCCGCCTGATGGCCCACGTCATCGAGACCTACGAACCCGAGGTGACGGCAGAGGTCGGCAGCGATGCCGCCGTGGTGCACTGGCTGACCCTCGTGGCCCAGCGCACGGCATCCATGGTCTCGGGGTGGATGCAGCATGGCTTCGTTCACGGCGTGATGAACACCGACAACATGTCGATTCACGGTCTGACGATCGACTACGGCCCGTTCGGCTGGCTCGAGGACTACAACCCCGGCTGGACCCCCAACACCACCGATCGCGAGTACAAGCGCTACCGATTCGGTGCGCAGCCCCATATCGGGCAGTGGAACTGCACCCAGCTCGCCAACGCGATCTACCCACTCGTCGGCGAGGTCGAGCCGCTGCAGGAGGCACTTGAGACCTACGTC
>JALRLN010000228.1 GCA_023254445.1 Candidatus Poseidoniaceae archaeon
GCGCGATTGGCCATCTACGACAATCCAAACACGACGCTTCCGTTCCAGCGCCGCAACGAAATCCACCTTCCCGTCGAACCACCGTCTGGATGAAGGGTTAAACGAGGCTGCGTCAGGTGTAAAGTATGGACCTGACCATCGATTCGGTGTTGTTGTTCTGCGTCTTGGCCGCTTTGGTGCTCCTCCTCTACCGCAGCAGAAGCTCTCCCAAAAGCGACATCGAAGGACGAACCCAGCTGCTGGAAGCGAACGACCGCGTGTCTCAACGGTACGAGGAAATGGCCCAACACTACATCACGCTTCAATCGGAGATGAACGCGGTTCGCGAGGGGATCCTCGAGGCGCAGCAAGGCCGCAAAGAAGTCATTCAATTCAGCCGTGACCTGAAGGAAGTCTTGGTGCGGCCACGTGTTCGTGGAAAGGTCGGCGAACGCCTGCTGGAAGACATGTGCGCACAGCACTTGACGGAAGGTCAATGGGTTCGGCAAGAGAAGACCGAGGCAGGTGCCACGACCGACCAGGGCGGTGTGGATGTCTTGCTCAAACTCGGCAAAACGAACGTCCCTGTGGATTCCAAATTTCCACGTGAGGCGTGGAAGCGCTACGTCACCCTACTCGAAGCCGACATGGCTGGAATGACCGAAGCGCAGAAGGACGTTCACCCGGCCTCAATTACGAAAGCGTTCGAAGACTTCAGAAAATCGATCATGACCATGGTCAAAGAAACCAAAGCCCACATCAATCCGGCGGGTGGGACCTCGGACTTTGCCCTGATGTGGATTCCAAACGATGCGATGTACTCCACCATCGTCGCGCTGAAGGATTCCTTTGGCAATGAGAACCAACTCCAACATGCGGGTCAATCGATGTACCTCATCGATGCCATCCACCACAACAACGTGGTTCCCATCTCACCCTCCACCTTCGTCCCCATGGTCAAGATCATTCAAGCAGCCCTGCGGAACATGACGATTGTCGAGAACCTTCAGGAGCTCGAACGTCGACTTTCCCTCTTTGAACAGAAACTTGGAACGTTCACGGCACAGCACGAAAAAGTAGGGCAATCGCTTCACACCGCTCTTGCAGCATGGGAGGCCGAAGGGGCACGGTTCAACGAGATCAAAGGGACAGCCGAACGCGCCCTCAAGGCCTTGAACGAGGTGAACGTGGTCGAGGATGCAGGCGATGGTCCATCCAACGACGACCCTCCGGCTGCGCTGGACGCGGGTTCCAATGCGGATGGTGAGGAGGAGTAGGCTCCTCTTAGGACCGATACGGTTGGAGCAGCGCGTCTCGCGTGGACTCTTCGTCGATCAGTCGCGTTCCTGTTTTCCGTACGAACCCACAGTAGGTCGTGTATGGAATCAGGATGCCTGACTGGTACCGGTATGGATAGATCATCAATTCGACAAGGCGGAGCATGTCCCTCTCGTCGTCGTTCAACAGGGTCCTGCCGAAGTGCTCCATGGCATAGGCTGCCGCCGCCCAAAATTCCTCAAACACGTCCCGGACAATGCTGGGGTCAACCGTCCTAATCCACGCCCGATCATCAAACCATGATTCTTCCCACTCCCTGTCATGTGCAAGGTGGCAGCGAAGAAGGTGCGTATATTCGACGTGTTTCAGAAAGGCATCTCGGGGTGTGTTGGGCAGGAGTGGGGGTCGTACGTTGATGGTCATGGCTTCACCGAACGCAATCATGAGTCGGTCATGTTTAAAATTCTGCCTAACACCATTGACGCTGCGACCAAGAGGTGTGACGAGAGACAGGCACACTTATACATGAAACGTTCTTGTTTCAAACGACGAGGAATTGCAAATGCAAACAGGTACGCGATTGAATCTGATGTTCGAACTGCTGATGCAGTGGCTTCACATGATGGTCGAAGGCAAACGCATCGA
>JALRLN010000229.1 GCA_023254445.1 Candidatus Poseidoniaceae archaeon
TGGAAGACGATGGATTGGGCAACATCACCCTCGTCGGGTCGGCCGCGCACGCCTACCTCGACCTGCTGGAACTCAAGATCGACCTCCTCGTGGACAACCACTCGGAGGTGCAGATCGTCCTCGGACCGGACAACATCTCGACCACGGGCGCATGGGAGGTGATGCTCGACGCCACCACGCCGAACGGTACGGCATGGAACGCCGTCCTCGTTCAGGCCTGGGACACCGGCTCAGGGACGGGTTCTCAGGTGGTCTTGGTCGAGCGCACCGTCAAGGAGGAGGAACCCGAACCCGTCACCCCGTTGTCCGAACAGTGCCTCGACGGCCATGCGTCCTTGGCCTTGCACCACCATGCTGAACTCCAGTTGACCCTCAACGGCGAAGCGGTTTCCGTCCCAAGCGACCTAGGGTTGAACACGCCCGTGTGCGAACAAAAGATGCACCTGATCCACACCCACGATTCGAGCGGGTGGCTGCACATCGAAGGCTACGAGCCCTTCGTGGCCACCATGGACGTCGTGATGGACATCTGGGCCATCAGTTTCCCAACCAGCACCCTGCTTGACCCGTTGACCACTGACCTCAGCAACGTGACGGTCACCGTGGACGGCACGGCGGTCGAGCCGGTGTGGTCCAACGTGCAATTCCTGAACGGCGCCACGGTGGTCATCGTGCACGACAACACGCGACCGGACACCGACGGCGACGGTGTTCCCGACGAGGACGACCTGTGCGAAGGGCACGACGACGCCCTTGATGGGGACAGCGACGGGCAGCCGGACGGGTGTGACAGCGATGATGACAACGACGGTGTCAGCGACGACGAGGACCTCTGCCCCGGCGAGGACGATGGCGTGGACGTCGACCTCGACGGCATCCCGGATGCTTGCGACGATGAGATCACGACCTTCTACGACCCGAACGACCTTGCCCAGTTCTGGCTCGACCACTTCCTGTGCCAGAACGGGACCGGGATGCCGGTGGACGACCTGAACACCACCGAATCGGACGGGCACGTGTGTGCCGTGACGGTGATTTACGACGACACCAACATTACCGTCACGATGAACGGTCTTCCAAACCATGATTTGGAATCGGGACCGGGATGCTGTGCTGCAGCACAGGACTACACCATGGTGTTTCCACGCTCACCAAGCAACGACACGACCGGAGGGTACGACAGCACGAATTGCCCATCGGCCGGAGGCGCGTTCCTCTGTGCTCCGGACCGGGGCGAAATCGCCTTCGCCATGAACGGCGTTCCCATCTACGGCCCTGAAGACGGCCCCGGGGGAGACGCGGTGGCCAACCACCACGGTCAATACGACGAAGACCGCCAAGAGGTTTGGCTGGGCGCGTGCCACGGCCACTCCGGACCCGGCGGCACCTACCATTACCACGCCGACGCCAACTGCATGCATTGGCACGGCGAGGAAGGCGAGGGCATCCTCGATTACAGCCGACCTGAAGCGGAGGAAAACGCCACGGCATCGCCGGTGATCGGCGTGGCCTACGACGGCTACCCAATATACGGCCTGCTCGAGGCTGGCGATGACGGCGTCCTGCGCGAGGTGACCTCGTCCTACCGCCTCAAGGAAGGCGGAACCGGCTACAACGGCATCGATGACTACGAGTTTGTCGAGGGCTTGGGTGATTTGGACGTCTGCAACGGTCACTTTGGACCGACGGCTGATTTCCCAGAAGGCATCTACCATTACCATTCCACGATGGAGAACGGGGAAGGGGGCATGGGCTTCCCGTACTTCTTGATCTGTTACCGCGGAACCGTGGTGGACGCCACCGTCACAGGGGCCGATGCGGGCGACGACCCGTGCGCCGGTCATGGCGAGACGTGGGGCCCCGGCATCGGACCGCCACCGGAAGGTTGCGATCAGGGC
>JALRLN010000022.1 GCA_023254445.1 Candidatus Poseidoniaceae archaeon
AAGCCAGAGTCGTTGAGGGCAGCGAGCAACTTCGACATCTTTGGCGCGCCGCCCGTGCTGGCCCACCGAGGCAAGTCGTCGAGCCGAAGCAGCCACACGTCGCTGGCCGGGCGCGCCATGAGGGAGGCTGCCTCCGCGATGTGACGGACCGTTCGTTCGCCTTCGCGGGCCGCGTGCTCGATGTCGTCGTCGTCCCACACCAAGCCAGAACCACGCAACGCATCGAGCGTGGTCGGCGTTGGTGCGCAAATATCCCGTTCACGTTCCACCGTCATGCGAGAAGCGATGGCTTCGTCCCACAGCGGCCCTGTCCAGAGCGGGCCGCTTGCACGCTGCACCTGGGTCGCGTCAGGATGACGCACAATCCTGTACGGGACGTCCGATTCCCGAACCCGCCATCCGATGCTGTCGAGCACGTCGGAGGCTCCGTTCTTCGAGGTTCGAACAAGGACCGACACCCGCACGTGGTGGCCATCGAACAGGGCCATCAGCGGGGTAATGGAACGGTCGACGCGGGCCGCGGCCAACGCGATGGTGCCAAGCAAGGCGCGGACGGCATCGTCGTGCGCGTAGCCGTCCACCGGTCCCTGAAAGCCGTACCTTCGCCGGGCGCTTGATGCGCTGGAACCGGTGAGCGCGGCGGTGTCGGTCGCGGTCACCTCGAGGACGCCGCGACGGGCCATGCCCTGGAGGGCCGCGTCGAGGAAGGGCACGGGTGACCCGAACGGGTCGAGGTCGATCCACTGCCATCCTCCGTGCAGCAAGGCGATGCGGGCATCTTCGCGGGTGAAGCGAAGGCCTTCGACCTCAAATCCTCCTTCAGGAAGCGGACGTTCATGGCCGCGATCGGGTCGTGGACGACCGGTTGGATGCGCTTCAAGGCTTGACTTCGCCCAGTCCAGCGCTCCTTCGTCGAGGTCGTTTCCCGTCACGTGAAGGCGATGAACGTGCGCTTCAGGGACTTCTTGACGCCACCTTCGGATGCGCACGCCTGTGGAGCAGAGCGCGTCCAAACAGCGAATCGGCGCCCCCTCGGGCACGAGCCAACCGTGCTCCAGCGCGTCCGAAAGCAGCAGCACGGAGCGCGTTCGGGCCGGCGCCATGGCCGGATTCAGGAAACCCGGCCCCGTCCGCCGTGCAGGGCCACGGGGGCGACGCTCGGGCCGCGGTTGCTCGGGTGTCAGGTGAACGGGCGTGGCTCCTTCGAGCCACATGTGGCCCGGCCAACCCGTCATGGCCGTCCGAAGCGGCCGTCCTTCAAGGTCCATCCGCCCTTAGCGAACTTTGGCCATCTCGCGCTGAACGCGGGTCCATGGTCCGCCGTTGACGACGGTGTAGCCACGCTCTGCAAATTTGGCAGCGGCCTTGCCGCTGCGCATGCCGCTGGCGCAGCAAGTCACGACCGGGCCGTCGGCAGGTTTTCGCTGACGCATGAAGGATCCGAGTTGGTTGAGTGGCACGTTTTTGGCTCCCTTGACGTGACCGGACTTGAATTCCGATTTCGAACGCACGTCCACAACGAGCGCGCCTTGTGCGAGGAGGTCAGCGGTGGTCGGTCCACGGGGGGTGCGTCGAAAGAGGTCCATGAGGCCCATGGCCGGCCGCGGCCCTGCACCGCTCTTGAAGCAACCGGGTGCCGGTGCCGGCTCCTCAGACTCAGTAGTGGGAGAAGCGCACGCCGCTCGGAACGTGCGTGACGTGGTGCCCCTCATCGTGGACCGCGCCAACGATGGCTGTCCCGCTCAGCCGAGCGTCAAGCCATGAACGAATGGCCTGTGCATGTTCGGCAGCCACTGCGAGCACCAAGCCCATGCCCATGTTGAACGTCCGGTACATCTCGTCGGTCGCCACGCCACCAACCTCCTGCAACCACGTGAATTCAGGCAGCACGGGGAGGGGTGCGTCGATTGTCCAGCCAAGCGAAGGATGGAGGCGAAGCAGGTTGGAAAGCCCGCCCCCGGTGATGTGACCAATCGCTCGAACCGATGCTCGGCCACCGTGTTCACCCGTGGCCGTGAGGTGCTGCAGCAGGTCGATGACGGGGTCCACGTAGATGCGGGTTGGGTTGAGCACCACTTCCCCCAAGGTGGGCATCGCCTCCGGTGCTGTGGCGAAGCGGAGCACGCCCCGTCCTTCAACGCTCACGTCGAAGGGGCAGGTCGCGTTCAGGTCCGCGTTCGCATGCTCAAGGATGCGACGAACCAAGGAGTATCCGTTGGAATGCAGGCCAGACGCAGGCAAGCCGATCAACACGTCGCCCTGTTGCAGGTGCTCGCCCGTGATCGCCTCACCGCGCTTGAGGAACCCGAGGGCGGTTCCGGAGAGGTCCACCTCGTTCACGATGCCGGGAAGGCTCGCCGTCTCGCCGCCAGCGAGGGTGACACGGGCGAGGCGGCAGGCTTCCGTGAGGCTGGCACCAATGGCCGCGTGGACCTCAGGGTCTGGTTTTGGGACAGCGATGTAATCGACGAAGGCCAGGGGTTCTGCGCCAACGCACAACAGATCGTTGACGTTCATGGCCATGCAGTCCACGCCAACGCCCCCCCACGCGTTGAGGTGTGAGGCGAGTTGCAGCTTGCTTCCGACACCGTCCGTGGCCAAGGCCAACAGGTGGTCGCCAAATTCAACCAGCCCTCCAAACCCACCCGGCACGTCCACCGGTGCACCGGGTTGCCCCGGGGCACGCACGCTTCGACCGAGGGCTCCAATGAGCGACGCGACGGCGCTGCCTTCGAGGTCGAGGTCGACCCCAGAACTGGCGTAGTCCATTGGCTGCTCCATACCTCCGGCTCCTCCGTGCGTCCCATCAACCCTCCCTCGACGCCGCCGGCGGTTGCGGAGCCGAAACGCCCTCCGCTTCTCGGAAGATGTGCGAGGCGAGGGCCCCCGTTCCAGTGGAAACGCAGGGGTATCGAACATGTGCAGATGTCATCAAATACCGTGGCCTTTGGAACTCAGAAGTCTGGAGGTGCGACGATGATCCCGATGCACGAAGCCGACCTTCAGACCCGCTGGGAGTCGGTGCTCAGGGACCTCTACAACGAGCACCTTCACAATTTGGCCGTCACGTGGCCCGATACCCTCAGCATCGAGGTGTCCTACCGTGACCTCGAACGCTGGGACCTCGGCTTCGCCGAGAGCATCCTCGTGCAGCCTGAACTTCACCTCGAAGCCTCCAAGCAAGCGGCGAAGCAGGTGCTGGTGGACGAAGGTCACGGGGCCATGGACCCGTTCATCCGCATCATTCACCTGCCCGGCGACCAACTTCGCGCCATTTCGCAACTCCGTGCCGAAGACCTCGGTCACCTGCTGTCCATCGACGCGGTGACGACGAAAATTTCCGGAGTCCGGCCCCGCTTGTACTTGGCCACCTTCCGCTGCAGCCGCTGCGGCCACACCATGGTGGTCAACCAGCCAAACGAGCAAGAACTGGTGCAGCCAATGCTCTGCGACCCGCTCGACGGCGGTTGCGACCGAAAGACGCGCGAAACCCGATTCGACCTCATTGAGCGCGATTCGCGGTTGATCAACACCCAGTTCATCGAACTCCAAGAACTTCCTGAGCAGATGCGCGGTGGCATTCAGCCGGAACGGATCCTCTGCATTGCAGAACAGGACCTCTGCGGCCAACTCAACCCAGGTGACCGGGTGAAGGCGAACGGTGAATTGTTCATGCGTTCCCAAAGGAAGCACGGAAAGGACACCCCCGTCTTCGACATCTTCCTCCGCATCCATTCCCTCGAACGACAAAACGTGCCGCTCGAGGAGATCATCATCACCGAAGACGAGGTTCACGAGATCAAAGAACTCGCTCGACGGGAGGACATCTACGACCTCCTGACGGTGTCGATTGCGCCCTCCATCTTCGGCATGAAGCAGGTGAAGGAATCCCTGATGCTCCAGTTGTTTGGAGGCGTGTCACGGAAGAACGAGGACGGCACACGAAGCCGCGGCGACATCCATGTGCTTCTCATGGGCGACCCCGGCGTGGCCAAATCCCAGTTGCTCTCCTACATGGCCGACCTTTCCCCACGCGGGAGGTTCACGTCAGGAATGTCGGCCTCCGCGGCCGGCCTGACGGCGGCCGCGGTGCAGGACGCCAACGCGGACGGCCGCTGGACGCTCGAAGCCGGGGCCCTGGTGCTGGCCGACCTTGGCCTGGCGGCCATCGACGAATTCGACAAGATGAACGACGGCGACCGCTCCAGCATGCACGAAGCCATGGAGCAGCAACGCATCTCCATCGCCAAGGCCGGCATAACGGCCAGCCTGAGAACGCGCTGCGCCGTGCTCGCCGCCGCGAACCCGAAGCAGGGGCGTTTCCAGCCGATTTCGGACGTGCCGTTCACGGCCCAGATCAACCTCGCACCCCCCCTCGTCTCCCGCTTTGACGTGATTTGGGTCCTCACGGACACGCCCAAGAGCGACCTTGACGAGTCGATCGCTCGCCACATCCTCAACACCCGGGCAGCGGGCACGAGCGAGACGCTCATCGCGGAGGGAAGCGCCCTCGACCCAAGCCGCGGTGTGGCCGCCCGCACGCCGTCGGAAGCGGTTCACGGCGAGGCGCTCTCACGTTCGATGATTCAGAAGTACGTCGCGTACGCGAAGCGCAACATTCAGCCTGAGCCGACCGAAGAGGCCAGCAAAAAACTGGTCGACTACTACGTCGAAACCCGCAGGCAAGGCGGCGAAGCCAGCGACAGCATCGCCATCACCGCGAGGGCCATCGAAGGCATCTCGCGTCTGGCCGAGGCCAGCGCCCGGATCCGCCTCTCCGAACGCGTGGAGGTTCAGGACGCAGAGCGGGCGCTGCGCATCACGCGCCTGTGGCGAATGGAATTGATGGGCGACAACTACGACGAAACCACGTTGGTGACGGGCAAGAAAACCACAGCGCGGACGAAGGAGAAGATCATCCGGGACGCCATCGAATCCTGTGCGGACGCCAACGGCGTCGCCGATCGGAACGACGTCTTGACCGAAATTGTTCGCAACGGGATGCAGTCCAGCGAAGCAGAGGACCTCATCGACAAGATGGTGCAACAGGGGGGACTGCTTCGTCCGCGAGGCTACGACACGCTGATGGTCGCCTGACGGTGTCGCTCATATCCGACCACCGTGTGCCCGCACCATGGCGGAGCCTCAAGGTGACGTGTCCGCTCCCTCCGGCCTCGACCCACGCGGTCTGGGCTTCATGTGCGGGATTGAGGTGCATCAGCAACTCGCCACAGGCAAGTTGCATTCCCGCGAAGCGGGCGTTCTGTACGACGTGACCGCCACCACCGTTCCCGAGGCGTGGCCACGCACGCGCCGTCGCTTGCGTGCGTCTCGGGGCGAAGGGGGCGCCGTCGACGTGGCAGCACGCTTCGAAGCCCGCCGCCGCCGCCGGTTCGAATACGTCCGTTCACCCAATGCTGGGTTGATCGAACTCGATGAACGCCCCCCACTGCCGCTTGACGACGACGCTGTGGACATCACGCTCACGGTGGCTGCGCTGCTTGACGCCTGCCCCGTTGATTTGATGCAGACGATGCGCAAGACGGTCGTCGACGGTTCAAACACCAGTGGCTTCCAACGCACCACCCTTGTGGCGCGCGACGGTCGTCTGGCGACCGAAGGCGGGGACGTTGGCATCGACGTCGTGTGTTTGGAAGAGGACAGCGCACGCAAACTGGAGGCCATCGACACCGACGATGGAGAAGTGGTCGTCTACAACCTTGACCGCCTGGGTTTGCCGCTGATCGAGATCGCCACCGCCCCGGACGTGACGGACCCCGACCACGCGAAGGCTACGGCGCTTGCCCTTGGCGCCGTGTTGAGGCGCACGCGTCGCGTACGCCGTGGCCTTGGGTCCATCCGGCAGGACCTCAACGTCAGCATCGCTTGCGGGGACAGGGTGGAAATCAAGGGATGTCAGGACCTTGAGTGGATTCCACGCATCGTCCGCCTCGAGATGGCGCGCCAATTGCACATGTACCGATTGGCCAACACGCTCCGCGAGCGATTCGGGCAGCCCCCGCTCCCCCCGGATCGCCGGGAGGACGACGAAGCGAGCGAGGCCGAGGTTGCAGCCGCGTTGGAAGTGCTTGTTCCGATCGACCTCATCGACGTCAGCGAAGCCCTTGCCGCGTCCTCCTCCGCGATGATCAGCAAGGGTCAGGGGGCGGGGCACGTCGTCCTCGCGCTCGTCCTTCCCCGCATGGCCGGGTTGCTGGGTACAAAATCGCTCGACGAAGACGGGGCTCAACTCCCACGGTTGGGGCGGGAGCTTGCAGGCGCCGCGAAGTTGGCTGGCGTGAAGGGCATCTTCCATTCGGATGAATTGCCGGCCTACGGCATCCAACAGGAGGAAGTTGCAGCGGTGCGCTCGATGCTGGAGGCGCCGGAGGACGACGCCTTCGTGCTCTGCCTCGCTCCGCGCTGGCAGGCCACCTTAGCGCTCGAAGCGGTTCGTTCCCGCGCCCTTGCTGCCTTCCACCGCCTTCCCCGTGAGGTTCGAAACGTGGTCGTCGCCAAGGGCGCTCCCGCGGACGGGACAACCACGCCCATGCGTCCCTTGCCCGGTGGAGCGCGCATGTATCCTGAGACGGACGTGCCTCCGCGGGCTTTGTCCGCTGAGGCATGGGCAACGGTGCTGGAGCATCTTCCGCCGACAAACGAGGAACGCAGGCTCCGCCTTGGCCAACACGACCTCTCCGTCGATCAAATCGACCAGGTCGTCGCGCGTGAACGCGATGACGTGTTCCTTGAACACCTTGGCACCCGGCCGGCCAAGGCCTTCGCCTCCTTGCTCTTGGAACACCCCGATCACGCGCCCGAGTTCCTCGCCATGCTGCTTGACCTTCGAGGTGCGGAACGGTTGTCGAGGGACGGTGTGAAAGCAGCAGCCGAGGCCTTCCCGCACGGAGCCGACGAGGCGACCGTGGCAGGGTGGGCCGAAGCCGAAGGTCACGTACCGGCCGACGTGGGCGATTTGCAGTCCATCGTGGCGGCCGTGGTCGCCAGCCGGCTCGATTTCGTGAACGAACGAGGCCTCGGGGCCATCGGGCCTCTGATGGGTCTCGTGATGGCCGAGGCCAAAGGGGCCGACGGGAAGGAAGTAAGTGGCTTGCTGAAGGACGAAATCCAACGGGTGCTGGCGTGAACCGCCTCGCGGTCCTGCTGCTCGTTCTGGCCTTGCTGCCCAGCGCCTCAGCCGCGGTGAACGTTCAGGTGCCGGGCGGCTACGTGTCGACCGCCCCGCTCGTGCTCGACGACATGGTGGTTGTCCGCTCCTCAGCAACCTTCGACGGCCGGTCCCCACCGGCCGTGGTGGCCTACATCGGCGGCGTTGAATCCTGGCGTGTGGTTGGTCCACCTACGGTGCAGCCCGACATGGCCGACCTTGTCCACGCGCCCGCAGGCGCGGCAGCATGCGGCGCGTGGCCAGACACCCTGCTGGTCGCATGGTCAAGCGGTCGCCTCGACGCGCTTCGCCTCGACGGCACGTCGCTGTGGTCGGTCGATACCGAAGTGGACGGGTGGGGGCTCACAGCCACCCCAGTGCTCACGCCATCGTTTCTCGTTCAGGTCACCCGTCACGGCATCGAGCATCGCTGCCTCGCGGATGGGAGCCTGTTGGCCCGTGCGGAGATCGGGGTTGGCTGGAGAAACCCGGCCACGGTGCTGAACGGCACCTCCTACGTCGGGGACGAGACGGGCCGGTTGTGGACGTGGCACGGAGGCGAGGAGCAGGCCACGTCCATCCCCATCACCGGACGCCTTCGTCATGCTCCGGTGCCCGTGGCCGGAGGCTTGCTCCTTCACACCCAGGAGGATGCCGGCAGTGCGGTTGCCTGGCATCCGTTGACGTCCAACGGCACCCCCTCGAACGCTTCGCCCGCTCACCGCCTTCTCGGAGGTGCCGCACCCGGCATGCCGTTGGGGCTTGGGCAGGACACCGCCATCATCGCCGACAGCACCGGCCTCCTTCACATGACGTGGACCCCGGAGGGTTGGCGAACGGAGGAGGTGGATTCCCGTCCTGTGAACGGACCATTGCGGTCGGAAGAAGGCCTTCTTCTTGCGTCCGAGAACGGCCCAACGGGCGGTTTTGTCGTGCTTGATCTGGACGGCTGGAGAACACACGAGGTGGCCGGTCCGCGCGGGTATGGCACAGCACCTCCCGTAGTGTGCGGCTCGGGCCTCTTGTTGGTGAAGGACGACGGACGGATGGTGGTGGTGGACGACCACCGTTCGACGTGCCCGCTCGCCTCGCTGACGCCGCAAGTTGACCGGAGTCCAGCGGTCTGGAGCCTGTCCTTGCTTGTGGCGTACCTCGTGGGGGCGGTGGCATGGAAGCGCCGTGGCGCCCTTCATGGAGCCAAATGGGCATCGCCGTTCCTTCTGGTCGCCTTGGTGCTGGTCCTCCCCCAGATCGGCGTATGGTGGGCGAACCTTGGTCCCGCAGCAGACCCTGACGACGTATGGGATCCTTCGTGGCCAGCATCGTGGGAAGGCGGACAAGTGGTGGCCTTCGAGTTGCCTTCGGGGCAGGTGGCCATCGGTGGCCTTTCCGAAGCAGAAACGGTGCTGGACGCCACGATGGCCGCAGCAGCGGCCACCGGATTGACGCTCACGGTGGAACAGCACTCCCTCGGACCGTGGGTGACGGCCGTGGAGGGGGTGGAGGGCCAGGGCTGGGTGGTGGAGGTCGACGGACTGTTGCTCGGTGTCGGTGCCGCGCAAGGTGCGTTGGAGCCGGAAGCCGTCGTCGTGTGGCGGCTTGCTTGACTGAACCTTGAAGTCACGTCGCCCGTCGTCGGGTCATGGTTGGAGCCGTCGGGACGCACGGCCCCCTGCTTGGACCCGGAGCATCGCTCATGCTCGACGTTCTCCTGCTGGGTGGGGCCCTTGTCCTCCTCCTCAGCGACCGACGGCTCACTGTCCCCTCGGGAACCGTCCTGCTTTCGCTGGTCGCCGCGACCGCTGCAGCACGTGTTGCGATGGCCGACCTTCCGAACGTTCAGCCCGTGAGCGTGATGGTGCTGCTGGCCGGGGCCACGATGGGCGCTCGTCGAGGGGTGGCCTTCGCCGTGCTGGTCACCATCCTCTCCAACACGGTGCTTGGCGATGGACTCTGGACGCTGCTCCAAGCGGTCGGTTGGTCGCTGATGGCCGTGGCAGGTTCGAAACTTGACCTGCTCGAGCACGGGGTGCTTCGGCTCGGACGTGCCACGTCGCTCGCGTGCGTGCTTGCGCTGCCTTTTGGTGCGCTGACCACCTTGTCTGTGCTGGGTCCGAACGTTGGTCTCGACGCCCTGCCAGCCCTGCTGTGGAGCGGCCTGCCCTTTGATGCGGCCCACGCGCTAGGCAACGTTGTGGTGATGCTGTGGGCCGGTCCGTCCATCGTTCGATGGATGACCTTCCGTGAGATCGCCGATCCAATGGCCATCACGGGGTTGGAGGCCGATGCCAGCCTCGTCTGATGCCCCCACCTTGGCGGTGCTTGTTCGGCAGGACCTCGGCATGGGGCCCGGGAAAGTCGCGGCACAAGTCGGTCATGCGGCCGTTGGATGCAGCCTTGCCTCCCGAACCGCGGCGGCCCATCGGTTTGAGCGCTGGAGGAGCGAATCTGGCCGCTTGCTGGTCTTAGCGGTGACCGACGAGGATGCGTTGCGTCACCGTCAGGAGCAGGCCGAACGCCTCGGCGTTGTGCACAAAGCGGTTCGTGACGCAGGCCGAACGGAGGTTCCTGCAGGGACTTGGACGGTGCTTGGGCTTGGCCCTGCACCTGCCAGCGTCCTGATGCCGCTGATTGAGGGCCTGTCGACCTATTGAAGCGGAACCAACCTTCATCCCTGAGCCGAGGATACACCACCCATGCTGAAGGGGCTGTGGAAGGCGATCCTCTCGTCGTCCCTTCTTGCCACCATGTGCTGCTTTCCGTCCGTGGTCCTCGTCCTGTTTGGATTGAGCTCGGTGTCGGCCGCAGCGAGCCTGTCCGACACGCTGTATTGGGGCGGTGAGGGATGGGCCTGGTTCCGCCCGACGTTGCTCGCGGTGTCCGCGGCCACGCTTGCCCTTGGTGTGGTGCTTCACTTTCGTCGGTCCGGGGTGTGCACGCTGGAGGAGGCCGTTCGGCAACGACGGGCCATTGTGAACACCACGCTGCTTGCGTTCAGCGTCGCCACGACCTTGTACCTCATCGTGAATTACGTGGTCTTGACCGAAGCGGGCATCGCTGTAGGGTTGCCCTGGGAATCGTCGCGCTTTTGGACGAAGTGAGGTCACAGAAGCGACAAATCACCCGTGATGGCGTCCACGGCTTCTTCTTCCGCGGGCCCGACCGCCAGCACGGTCACCGACCCGGCCGGGACCTGGGTGTGCCCTGCGTCGTGCACCAAGGTGGACGGCAATCCCGCTGCCGTCGCCATGGCGTGCAGGGCGCGAAGGTGTTCAGCATCGTCGCCTTTTACACAGATCTTGCGTTGTCCGCTCGAGAGCCATGCTTGCAGAACGGCTTGGTGCGCATCGTCCATGCCAAGCAAGGCATTGACGCATGCATGGCCCGCTTGGGCTGCGACCTTGCCTTTGCCCATCTTCAGGCCATGGTTGACCACGAGCACCAGCTTTGTGGCGCCGGTTGGCCGTGGGCCTGATGGCGGGGGGGCGGTCAACCGGTGCAACCAGCGACGAAGCCCCACATGACGAGGTTCGGGCCGTCGCCCATCACGCTTCCGCCGCCGGACCGTTGATGATGCCCATGCCCATGCCGGTGCATGGGTGCTGAAGGCAGAGGTCGAGTGGATCTGCGCAGCGATACCGTGACGCAACCCACGGACGCGATGCGGGAGGCCATGCGAGTGGCCCACGTTGGCGATGACGTTCTTGGGGACGACCCCACCGTGAAAACCCTCGAAGCGCGGATGGCGACGATGTGCGGCATGGAGGCCGCCTTGTTCATGCCCTCTGGTACCATGGCCAATGCCGTTGCTGTACGGGCCCACACCCAGCCGGGCGACGAAATCGTGCTCGAGCGTGAGGCCCACATTTACCAGTACGAGGGTGGGGGCTACGCCGCCATTTCTGGGTGCTCCGTTGCCTTGGTTGACGGCGACCGTGGGCGAATGCATCCTTCGTCGGTGGCGTCGGCCATTCGGAAATCGGCCGGCTCACAAGGCCATTACCCGGACGCCACGCTCATCTGCGTGGAGAACACCGCGAACAGGGGCGGTGGCGCCTGCTACGACCAATCCACGCTCGACGCCATTGTTGAGGTTGGTCGGGCACAGGGTTGCGCCTTGCACGTCGACGGTGCGCGCATGATGAACGCAGCAGTCGCCACATCGTCAACCCCTGCTCGGATGCTCAAAGGTTGGGACAGCGTCTCCGTCTGCCTGTCAAAGGGGCTCGGCGCTCCTGTGGGGTCCGTTCTCGTGGGGTCCACCGCCTTCATTGCCCGAGCCCACCGTTGGAGAAAGATGCTCGGTGGCGGCATGCGTCAGGCAGGGGTGCTCGCCGCTGCGGGACTGCACGCCTTGGATCATCACGTGAACCGGCTCGTGGACGATCATGCGCGAGCCAGACGCATGGCAGAAGCGATGGCGAACCATGGCTCATTCCACCTCGACCTCGACGCGGTTCAAACCAATATGGTCTACTTCGGCGTGGACGGGTGGTCCGCCCTCCAAACCCAAGCGCACCTCGCTGAGGCGGGCATCGACGTCCTGACGATCGACGACGCCCGTTGCCGGCTCGTCACGCACCTGCACATCACCGACGAGCACGTGACCAGGGTCGAAGCCGCCGTCGCGTCGGTCGTCTGAGTCCAACGAAGCATTGACCTTCCACGGGCCACACGGCGCTGCATGCGCCTCTGGATGCCCGTCCTGCTGCTGACGCTCAGCCTGGCCCTCCCTGCGGCCTCGGCAGGGGCACCGACCGCGACCGATGCAGGCATCCTGTTTGGCGGTCAGGGTGGATCCGTAGCCAACGGTTCCACGTCGACGACAACATTGGACGCCATGCCACCCGTGCTTGAGGACTACACCGCGACGTGGTGCGAAAATTGCGTGTACGTCGAGCACGCGCTCCACGACCTCCTTGAGGAACGCGACGGGCATGTCTTCTCGTTCCACCGTTCGATCGGTGAAGCGGAGGACCCCTTCGGAACGCAGGTGCTCGACGAACGTTGGGAGGAGCGGTACAGCCGTCGTGCCCCCCCAACGGTGGTGTTCAACGGCAGCACGATGGTCGTGGGAAGCGTGCCGGAAGGTGCGAGCCTGCTGGAAGATTTCCGCGCCCTTGCCAACGTGAGCCTCAACCTCCCCGAAGGCTCGTCGACCTTCACATGGACCGCAGCCACCTCAGGGCAAAGCACGGTGTCGTGGGCTCTTTCGACGCAGGGAGGTCCCCCGGTAGGCATGAGCAACGTGCAGGTCTCGGTGGACGTTTGGGTTGTGGAAGACACGGCACATTTCCCCGACGGCAGCAACGGCGAGGAGCATTACCCGCACATCGTACGGGACATCATCACCCTCGATACGCAAGGTTGGGATGCCGATGGAGTGACGAGCACAGGCACGATGGACATCTCGCTCCCTGCAGCCTTTGACGGCGACGACCTCAGCCTGTACCTCGTGTACAGCGCCGCCTCCGAACCGGTCGTCGATCCTGAGCCAGAGCCTGAACCCCCTGCAGGCCTTCCAGGTCCGGGGGCCCTGTTGAGCGTCCTTGCATTGGCCTTGGCCGCTCGACGAGAGGCCTGAGGTTCAGCCCTCGTCTCGAAGGTCTTCTTCCAACCGCCACGCTGGTTCGTGCCGACGGGCCCCGTCGCGGATGTACTCCCACCACCACGGACGGGCGTCCGTGTCCACGACATCACGTTGAATCGCGTTCAGGCGAAGCACGAGTTGCGTGGCCGCGTCTGGAGCCCACCCTCCAACCCGGTGCCACATGCCATCCTCTTGCTCCACCCACCCCGAGACGTCGAGCAGGAAGCGCAACCAACCGTCTTCACGCTCGTCACGCACGGTGAAACGAAGGCCCGATTGAAGCGTCACGTCGTAGGGAGGGTGACCAACCACGTGGATCGGCTGCGGGTCTTCACCTGCACCGCCCACCGCAGCCCACACGCGTGCGTACAGATCTCGCCACCGTCGCGCCCCTTCACGAGGGTCATGCTCTTCCCAACGTTCCCGATGTTCCACGTGCATGTGGCGTCGGATGGCCTCAAACGGGTCTTGTGGGCGGTTCCTTAATGCTCCAAATCGTCGATGAAGGTTCTCCGCCATGTCACGTTCCAACTGCCGGCCAATCTCCATTTGCTGCCTGAACAGGGCGCGGGCATTTCCCCATTGTTCGTCCCCGATGTTTGCGCGTCGTTCTTCGTTCAGGAACCGATGGAAGATCCCGGCGTCCCCTCGTCCGTGCTGACCCATGCCATGCAGCCAGCCGTTGCGCCCGCGCTCGGTGCTTCGGCCCTCACGCCACGCCGCTTCAAACTCCTCCTGAGGAAGGATGGCCGGGCCGTCCCTGGTGCCTTCCTGCCCGTGCCACACCGGTCGAAGCGTCTCCATGGCCTGCCTCGTCGGTTCGGCATCGCACCATGGCAAGCCGAGCGTGAGGTCGTTGACGGAGGCCGGAAGGCCGTCCTGAGCAGGGCTGGTGCTGGTCATGTGGGTCGCCAAGGACCGAATGTTCCGTGATGTACCCACGTCGTCAAGCAACGACAGCACCACCGTCCCAAGCACGTCCCCGAGGGGGCGTTCCGGCCCCTGCCTGTCTTCAAAGATGCAAATGGGCGCATGGAGGATGCGTCCTTGTCCATCGAGCCCGTTGATCACGAAGGGTGCGCCGTGGGCTCCGTGGCCGACCATGATGGAGTAGCCATGGCCCAACCGCCCCCGAACGAGGACGCGGGCACCTTCGATGGCCGTCCGGTCGGCGTTGTCGTCGAGCACCCCGTTCAGCAACACGATCGACCTCTGCAAGGGGGCATCCACCTCGTCGAGCGGCTGAGGGAGCCTCCACGCAGCGCAGAGCGCATGAAGGCGGTGTGCGTCGTCCACCCACGGCGGCGACAGCACGGTTTCCATCAGCCACGCCCAGTGGAGGGGATTCGCGGGGATCCTCACAATGCTGCTCTGCCTCGATGTTGGGACACAGAGCCGCAACCGTCCATTACGGAGCCGGAGGGGGTTTGCGTTCTTGATGTGCAATGCGCCATCTGGAGCCCCACTCCACCAGGCGAGCAGCCAAGGTTCCGTCCACCCCTCGAGGCACTTCAATGGTCGACGCGCCACCGCATCGTGAAACTCACCCCGCTCGCGGTGAACGCGCCGGCGCGCTGATTCTTCCAAAATCCATGCTCGCGAGGTCGCGTCCATTGGCGTGCCGATGCGAGCATGGGTGTTTATCCACGTCAACA
>JALRLN010000230.1 GCA_023254445.1 Candidatus Poseidoniaceae archaeon
GTTGCTTCTGTCCGTGAACGAGGGCGGTCAAGCGCCGTGGGGGTCGGCCAGGACGGTGGACCCACTGGCCAGTGATCCAAACAGTGGCACTGAGCTGACGCAGGCCGCGTGGCTGGATCCACTCGACCTCGGTCTGCTTGGCGTAGCGCTTGTTGATTTCAACCGTCACGCGGTTCGGCGCAAGGTCTTCCATGGAAATGAGGACGCGCTCGGTCCCGTTGATGATGAAGTAACCACCGGGGTCGAGGGGGTCCTCGCCACGCTGCCTGAGCAGGGCGTGCCACGCCCCCATGTCGTCCTTCGAAGTGGTCGGGGACAACACGCGGTCGCCCGCGATGTGGTTTGGGTGAAGGTTGCAGCGCTTTGAGCGCACCATGATGGGCATGTTCCCGACTTGAACGCCCTTCTCAGGGTTCCCGGGGACGCCGTTTCGGTAGATGGTGAAGTCCATGGTCACCGGCGCGAAGTAGGTCAACTTACGAAGCCGACACTCCATCGGTGTCGAGGGGTGTTCGGAACCGTTCGCTTCCTTGGTCATGGGCTCGCCAAGTTGAACGTTCTTGAGCCGGATCACAATGTCTTGGTCGGCCACGTCGAGACGGATGAAGCCGCCTTCGTCGTCGTCGATCTCTTCGTCCGTGCCCACACGGATGTTCTGGATGATGTCCTCCATCCGGGACGGTTGGTTTTCGCCTGCGGGGATGCAGTCGTCGTAGGATGCAACCTGGTGGTTGACCAGGCTGCGCTCGCGGAAGTAGGCCTCGATGATTTCCTGCATGATGCTCCCTCCAATCAGCTCCCTTCAACAATCAGCCGGTAGGCGACGGCCGTGCCCGCGGTGGGCGAACGGCGAACGACTTTGAGCACGCGGTCGGCAATCCAGCCGGCAGCGAGGGGGCGGTGGTCGGGGTCTGCGGCCAGCATGGCCATGTCTTCGGCCTCTGCCGCCTCCTTGATGACCTGGACGGCAGGGTCGGTGATGAGCACCTTGGGGAGGAGTTCCTTGGCGAGCCGGGCCACACCGGTCTCTTCGTCCATGACTTCGAGTTGCCACGGGGCCAGTGCTTCCGCCTCCACATGGTACTGCTCGTCTTCCGAAATGTTGGCTGCACCGACGAGTTCCTGATGGGGCACCATCACGTGGTTCAGGGGGTTGAACCTGATGCTGAGTTCTGGACGATCGTACTCATCGATCGCCTTCGCCCGGATGGTGAGTTTGCGGCTCTTCTTTGCTGCACGTCGGCGGGATCCTTGGTCGGCGATGATCCGCATGACGTCCTGATGGACCTGGGAGTCCTTGGAAACGTTGAGTTCAGCCGCCACCTCATCGGGTGACATTTTCTTGATGTCGGCCATGTTTCGGTCGGTGGCCAGTTTGTGGGCCGCCGCCTCCTCGACACCGAGCTCAATCAATCGCTTCTTCGTCGCGCTCTTCACTGGCATAAGTGTCCCCCGCAACCTGCCCGTAACGATGGACCTGAAGCCTGACAGGCGGGCCCGACGGGGTTCGAACCCGCGACCATCGGGTTAAAAGCCCGACGCTCTACCTGGCTAAGCTACAGGCCCAATGCGTGCTTGGGCGACCGTCCGACCCCCCTCCCCTTTATGAGGATATCGGAGACCAAAATCGGCCCGCTTCTGCACAACAACATGGCGTCGGTGCGCTGATGTATAGGCTTCGGCTCCGCGACGTGTGACGGCATCGAAGCCTCCGTTTGACGCGGCCGATGCGCAACGGGAGTCTGAGGCTGTTCGTCGCCCCTCCTCCAGGTGCGATTGGAAGGATGCGTCGGGCAGGACGCACCGCTTGTCGGTGCCGCTCGGGGTGTACCCTCCACGGGAGGACACGTCCTTGCTTG
>JALRLN010000231.1 GCA_023254445.1 Candidatus Poseidoniaceae archaeon
TGTGGCGCAGGTCGTGCATGTCGAAGACGACCTTGGCCCCCTGACGTCGCAGTGCGGTGGCGAGGGGGAGGGTGTCGGCGTCATGAAGCACGACGAGGTCGGGTCGTTGGGACTTCAGGGCGGTCTGGACGGAGGCGCGGAAGCGGCGCAGGCCGCGCAGGGTCGCGATGGACACGCCGCTGGCCTGCTGGCCGAGGTGATGCCGCGCGACGCGCCAGCCGGCGTGTTCGCTGCTCGTCGGATGGGCCTCCTGCCGGTCGAAGGCGTGCACCACCACCTCGTGGCCGGACTCGGCCAGCCATGCTGCTTGACGTTCAACACGCGGGTCGGGGGCGCAGGCGTTGGTGACGACCATCGCCACCTGCGCCATGGGGGGAGGTCGCCGGTTGGGGTCATGAGGATTCGCCGTCCTGTGCGCGCATGGCGAGGATTAAGACCGGCCGGAGCACGCTTCGCAGCAGAGGGATGCCGCATGGTTGACCAGCTCCCAAACCGAGGCCTTGAGGCACAGATGCTCGAAGCGATGGGGCTCGCCAGCATCGACGACCTGTTTTCCGACGTTCCCGAACGCGTTCGGATGACGGAGGACCTGCCGCTTCGCCCGCCGCAAACGGAAGAGGAGATCATCGCCGATGCGCGGCGGCTGCTCGGGGCGAACGTGACCTTGGGCAGCATGGCGTCCTTCGTCGGCGCCGGGCTCTACCGCAACCACGTCCCTGCTGCGGTCTTCCAACTGGTGACCCGTGGGGAGTTCCTCACGGCCTATACACCGTACCAAGCCGAAGTCAGCCAAGGCATGCTGCAGGCGATGTGGGAATTCCAGACGCTGGTTTCGGAGTTGGTCGGCCTTCCCGTGGCCAACCTCTCGGTGTACGACGGTTCGTCCGCCGCCGCCGAAGCGCTCACCTGCGCCGTGCGCGTGCACGGTCGAAAGGCAAGCCAGCCCGGCGTGGTCTATGTGTCCGAACTCGTTCCGCCGGACCGGCAATCGGTGATCCACAACTACACCCAAGGCGGCGGCATTGAGGTTCGGCCCCTCCGCCACACGTCCGACGGCCTGGTTGACCTTGACGCGCTGCACGAAGCCGCGGGTGCGTGCGCGGTCTACGTTGAACAGCCGAACCCCCTCGGCCTGCTCGACGAGGGCCTTGTCGGCATGAAGGAGGTCCTCGGCGAGCACACCGCGCTCATCGTCGGCGTCAACCCCGTATCCCTTGGGTTGTACGAGGCACCCGGCCACTACGGTGCGGACATTGTGGTGGGCGAAGGCCAGCCCTTTGGGTCTCCAATGACCGGCGGTGGTCCGATCTACGGCTTCTTTGCCTGCGCCAGCGCCTACATGCGTCAGATGCCGGGCCGGATCGTTGGCCGCACCATCGACGTGGACGGCGACACCGCCTACTGCCTGACGCTCTCCACCCGTGAGCAGCACATCCGCCGCCACCGCGCGACGTCCAACCTCTGCACCAACGAGACGCTCATCGCCTTGATGGGGGCCATGCACATGGCCTTGCTCGGCCCGGAAGGGCTGCGTTCCCTCGCGGTGCGCAACGCAGCGGCCCTCGAGGCGGTCAAGCGGGCGCTAAGCGGCATCGATGGTGTGGACGCCGTTCACGCGAACGGGTTCCACTTCAACGAATTCGCCGTTCGTCTTCCTGCCTCCGCCGCGGCCTGCATCCGCGACCTCGAAGCCGACGGCGTGCTGCCCGGCTTCGACCTCGGCCGCTGGGACCTGCTGATCCGCACCGGACTGTTCGACGCGATGAAGGACCGCGGCTGGTACGCGGTCGTCTCGAGCGAGACCATCACGTTCCGCAAGTCTCTCCAGCTGTGGCAGCGCTTCGAGGTG
>JALRLN010000232.1 GCA_023254445.1 Candidatus Poseidoniaceae archaeon
GTGACGGAGGATGGCCCTTCGCCCTTCGGTTCCGTCGCCGATGGGGGTACCGCCGATGCGGCGGCGGCGGAGGACGAGGAGTGGTTGGCGGCCGAGGTCGCCTCCGGGACGACCTTCGCCAGCAGCGGCGCGATGATGCTGACCGAAGCGCAGGGGCTCCACCCGATGGCGCGGTCCATCGCCGTCCTTGTCCTCGTTGTTGCCCTGCTCGGTTTCGTCAACGGCCTCGACTTTGCCTCGCCCGAAACGGGCCTGGTGCGCCCGGACGAATTCGTCTACGCCATGACCGCGGCGGCGCCGGACGACTCCGCCGTCTTTCGCGGAACGGTCGTCGACCTCGCCGGCGAACCCCTCGAAGGGGTGCTGCTCTACCTCTCCTGGGAAGACGAAGGCATGTGGCGGTCTTCGGAAACCACCACGGACGCGAACGGCACCTTTCGAATGGACAACCTCACGCCCTCGTTGACGAGGGTGGACCTGATCCTTGAACGCGGCAACAACACGGACGTGCTCTCGCACCGCGTGCTCCTCTCCCCGCCCGCGCTCTTCGAGCCCTACGGCTTCACCACGCTGACGTTCACCTTTCCCTCGCCGAGCGACTTCGCCGCCGCTCCCTGCAACAACGGTGCGGACACCTGCGAGGTGCGGGAGATTGACATGACGCCCTACGAAATGGACCATCCGCTGATGGACCCTTCCGCAGCGGGCCTGTACGTGCTGCTCGGTTTCGGCTTCATGGGCCTCGCGCTGATCGCCGGTGGTTTCGCGGCCGCGGGAATGCTGACCGGCTCCGAAGCGCTGGTTCGCATCGCGGCCGTGCTCTCCCTCTTCACGATGGGGCATTTCTACAGCGCCTGCATCCTCGGTACGATGGCGGTGGTCCTCACCTTCCTCGTGCCGAAGCGCCTCGTGCCGCTCACGACCTGAAGCGCTCGATGCGCTCGCCGTGCTCCGCGACGAGGCGTTCGAGGTCTGCACGGTCCACGCGAACGCGGAGCACCACGTCCGCCCCCGCTTCGCGACGCCCTTCGACAAGCGCCACCTCGCGAAGCGCCGCTTCCAGCGCGGGCACCGCCGGGCCGTCGCCGTCCACGAGGCGCAGGTCAACGGCCGGACCGTGGAGGTGGGTGAGGATGGCGTCGCGAAGACCGTCCATGCCCTCGCCGCTGTGCGACGAGACGAACAGCGGCTCGGGAAGGCCAAGGTCAAGCACCACGCCCTCGGATGCGAGGAGGTGGGCTTCGTCGCACAGGTCGACCTTGGAGAGGACGATGCGCACTTCGAGGACCTCGTCCTCCAGCCGACCGCGGATCTCCCGCAGCGACGTGGAGAGGCGGCGATGGAGTTCGTGCGGCGTGTCGCTGGCGTCCGCCACCAGCAGGAGCAGGTCGCATTCGAGGGCTTCCGACAAGGTGGCGCGGAAGGCTTCCAGGGTTTCGCTTGGGAGGGCGTCGATGAAGCCGATGGTGTCGGCCAGCAGGACGCGAGGGCTCGCCTCCATGCGCCCCACGGTGGTTTCCAAGGTCGAGAACAACCGGTCCTCCACGAGGACCTCCTTCCCGGACAGCGCTCGAAACAGGCTGGACTTGCCCGCGTTCGTGTAGCCGGCCAGCCCAACGGTCCGGGCACCGCTCCGAACGCGTTGCCGCCGCCGTTCGGCCTGCGCGCGCGCATGCCGCGCCAGCCGTCTGCGCAAGCCTTCCACTTCGCGTCCAAGCGAGGCCAGGACCTCGCCTGCGCCAGTGGCACCTGCACCGCCGTACCCGGCGCGCTCCCCCGTCGTTTCCTGGCTGATCAACTCACGCAGCACGGTTCGGTCGGAACGAAGCCGGGCGAT
>JALRLN010000233.1:0-236 GCA_023254445.1 Candidatus Poseidoniaceae archaeon
TGTGGGTGACGAAGCGGCCGACGCGCATGCGTCCACGACGTGGATGTTCTCCCTGCCCGGTATCGAGGACGACGACCTGGTCGGCCTGAGGGCCAGCATGGAAGCCGACGCGCGCGTGGGTTCGGCCGAAGACTGGGAGAGCGCGCACAAGGAAGTCGAGCGCAACGGCGGGCTGATCTTTGGCACCCAAGGGCTGCTCTCGCTCCAGTTTGAGGTCGCCAGCCTCGCCGCGGTCG
>JALRLN010000233.1:246-1836 GCA_023254445.1 Candidatus Poseidoniaceae archaeon
AACCAGCGCCAGAAGGAATTGGCGATCCTGCAGGCCATCGGTGCTGCACCGGGGCAAATCGTTCGGCTCGTGCTTTTCGAAATCCTCTCCATCGTCTTGGTGTCCATGTTGTTGGGCATCGGGCTTGGTTTGGGGCTGGCGCTGTCCTTCAACGGCTTCTTCGAGGTCTTCGGGTTCATCTTCCAGATCTTTGGTGGGTCGTCCACGACCCTGACGCGGAACTTGGTGTACCCGTGGGGTTCCTTGGCCATCGTTTCGGCCACGGTCTTCGCCGCGGTCGTCTTGGCCCTGCTGATCACGACCAGGCGCACGCTGGGCGCGGACCTTGCCAGCGTCCTGAAGGGGGAGTGAGCATGACGGACGAGCAGCCCATGATCCTCGAGGCGGACGCCCTCTACCACATCTACGAGTCGAAGGCGGAGGACGGCAACGTCGTCGCCCTGCGTGGCCTCAACGTGGCGATGCGGGCGGGTGAGGCGGTTGCCGTGGTCGGCCCTTCGGGTTCGGGCAAATCCACGCTCATGAAGTGCCTGGGTGGCCTGATGAAACCCAGTGCTGGTTCGGTGAGTTTGGCGGGCAAGAACATGACCCGCTTGACCGGGCAGGAACTGGTGGAACTTCGTCAGAAAACGGTCTCCTTCATCTTCCAGGAAGGCAACCTGCTGCCCGACCTCAACGCTCGCGACAACGTCGCTCAACCGTTGCGCCACCAAGGCGTGTCCTCGAAAAAAGCGCTGGCGTTGGCCGATGCCATGCTTGAACGGCTTGGCATGGCTCATCGCATCAACGCCCTGCCGGCCATGCTCAGCGGAGGCGAGCAGCAACGCGTCGCCATCGCTCGCGCCCTCATCACCCAACCTCGCCTCATCCTGGCCGACGAGCCAACGGGGGCGCTCGACCCGGTGACCAGTCGTGAAGTGTTGGCGCTGTTCAAGGACCTGCACAAGAACGACGGGGTGTCCTTCCTCATCGTGACCCACTCGAAAGAGGTGGCGGCCTTCGCCAACCGTTCGCTTGAACTGCGTGACGGCCGCTTCGTGGCCGAACACGGCGAAGGACCTCGACATCACCAACCTCGAGGTCGGCCGCGAACTGCTCGTGGACGAGATCGGCACGCTCACCCTGCCGCCCGACATGCTGGTGCGGCTGGGCGGCGCCGGGGCGTACAGCGTGGAGGAGATCGCCCCCGGACGCCTGACCCTCGTCGGTGAGGCGGTGGACGCCGGTTCCGGACGCTTGGTCCTCGCCGCGACCTGCCCGGCCTGTCAGCACGCCTACGCCGACGACGAGGAGCAACTCTGCCCCTCGTGCGGCTCGTCCCGGCCGATGGTCGAGGCCTGAAGTTCAGTCCTTCAAAGCGGGTCGCCAACGACCTGTTGCATGACCAGCGAGCCTTACGAAACGGACCACATCGCCGCTGCGCGGGAGCGCAAGGAAGCCCTTGCACAGGCCTTTGACGGCCGAACCGTGTGGTACCAGGAGAAGCACATCCTCGTGCACGCACGGGCCGAGGTCACCACCAGCGACTGGGGCGTGAACGTGCGCCTTGCCAACGACGACGGGTACGCTGTCTTCCATGGCCGACCCATC
>JALRLN010000234.1 GCA_023254445.1 Candidatus Poseidoniaceae archaeon
GTTGCGGCATGGCTCCCCACGGGGGCGCAGATCCATCGGGTTGCATGAGGAAAGGTGAGGCCTCCGCCACAAGAAGGTGCTGCCGTACGACGCCATCTTGATTGAGGTTGAGCGGCAGGGCAAGCCATGACGGACCGCCGTGTCCTTGTCGCCTTGGCCCTCGCTTGCCTGATGCTGCCCGCCACGGGGAGCATTGGACCGATGGCGGTGGAGCCCCTTCACATCGGCGAGGGGCAACTGCTGCTTCCCGGCCAGGTGCGCGAGGTGCCCCTTGGCGTGGACGGCCCCTCGGTCCTGCCTCAGGCCCCGTGGTGGGCCCGCACCACGTTGGACCTCGACCGGAACGGCATCCACGACGCGCTCGAGGGGCAGGTCGGGCCCGTGTGGGTTGGCCTTTCCTACGGAACCTCCGTCGGTCCATCCCACCTTGAGGCGCTTGCTGAACTCGGGCTGGAGCCCGTCACCGCGGTTCCCGCGGTGGACGCCCTGCTGCTCGGGCAGGTCGATGCCTCCCTTCTGCCCGCGCTGTCGTCCCTTGACGGCGTGGTGATGGTCGAGGCCTACGGTCAACTCGTCTTTTGGGGCGACGTGCAGACCCCGGCCGTGAAGGCGAGTTCTTCCTCCGTGTACCCGGACGGTGCGTGGGACCTCGGCGTCAGCGGCGACGGCATCGTCATCGCCATGGTCGACACCGGTGTCGACGACGAGCACCCCGGTCTCGACGGCAAGTTCGTGGCAGGTTACGATGCGGTCTGCTACCTCCACACCGACCCAACGTGCATCGCCGCAGGTGGGCGGGTGGATGACGGGTCGTTCAATCCGGACGACGGCAACCAGCACGGAACCGCGTGCATGGGCATGGCCTCCGCCACAGGATTGGACGCAAGCGGAGCCCAGACGAACTTCACGGGCTCGGCACCTGACGCTGCCTTGGTCGACGTTCGCATCGGCACGGACGCGGGGGCGGGGCCGTTCGAGAATTACCTCTTGTCGCAGGAGTTCTACGAATCCGCGATGAACGGACTGCAGTGGATCATCGACCACAAGGACGACGCGTGGGCAGGTGCGGACGAGGACGACCACGGCATCGACATCATCTCGCTCTCATGGGGCATCACCAGCCACGAAGGGGGTGGCTCGGATGGCGAGGACATGCACAGCCGCATCCTCAACGAGGCGATGGAAGCCGGCATCGTGGTCTCGGTGGCGGCCGGCAACGACGGCCCGAGCAACGACGGCCTCTCAGGCATGGGCTCGTCTAGCCTGTCCATCACGGTCGGGGCGACCGACGACAAGAACACCATCGACCGCACCGACGATACGGTCGCAGGCTACTCGTCCCGCGGACCCCGTCGGGACAACGGCGACGGCAATCCCTTGGACGAACTGAAACCTGAGGTGTCCGCACCGGGGACCAACATCGTTCAGGCCGAAGGGTGCATCACGCAGGGCGGCTGCAACAATTTCCTCGGCGGGGATGCCTCTGAGAACGGCTACACGAACCGAGGCTCCGGGACGTCGTACGCGACGCCTTCCGTCAGCGGCATCATCGCCTTGATGCTTGAGGCGAATCCCGATCTCTCGACGGCCGAAGTGAAGGAGATCCTGAAGTTCACCGCAGAACGACGAGGGGAACCTTCCGCCCCTGAGGTCGATCCCTTCTGGAACCGGGATTTTGGTTGGGGCATGGTCGACGCTCGTGCGGCCGTGGAGATGGCCATCGACCTTGCCGAGCAGGGCACAACCGGCTTGATTGACGTCGGCGCGCAAGCCCACCTGCTGAACGTCTCCTCCACAGACGGACGTGTGACGCTGACTGGCGTGGCA
>JALRLN010000235.1 GCA_023254445.1 Candidatus Poseidoniaceae archaeon
GCCCCCAACACTTCGTGCCCAACGCGAGGCATCCGTGGTGCCGAGGTGAACCAGCCACCCGTCGTTGGCACCGGGCATGTCCGTGCCGTCGGCATCGGGCAGCACCTGCTCGTCCAACCGCATTTCGGCGGTGCTGCTTCCAACCAGAAGCCTGCTGCCCTCGGCGTTGACCAACACCGCAGCGGGGCGGTCGGTGCCGCTGCCGCCAAAGCGTTCGAGGTCCTGCCACGCGCCACCGGCCGTCACCCGCGCCGTCCATGCATCGATGGAGGACGCGTTGGCGTGGAGGAGGTCGCCAAACGCGACGCTGCCGCGCATCGTTCCGGCCACGACCACCCCGTCCTGCGCGGCGGAGGTGCACGCGATGCCGGTCACGTCGTCCATTGAATTGCTCGATGCCATCCACACGACCATGTCGTTCTCGAGGCGAAGCACCGCGACGTCGGTGCCGCCAGAACTGTTGATCTGCATGGATTCGCTGACGAGGGATCCGGCGAAGGAGACCACGACGTGGACCACGCCGCTTCGGTCGAGGCACAGGGCGCCGACTTCTTCGAGGGCTGAGGTTCCCGCTCGGACGTCCACCCGCCCAAGCGCGATACCGCTGCTGTCGAACCGAAGCATGGTGGCCCCAGCGCGGTCGGCTTCGATGTCGGGTTGTTCCAAACCCTCCATTCGAACCTGGCCTTGATGCAGCACGGCGATGTGAAGTTCGGTACCGCTGCGTACGAGGTCGAGGACGAGGATCGCGTCGTCGCTAGCGAGGGCCCTCGCCCAGAGCCACGTGCCGTCGGAACGGATCCGTGCGAGGAAGGCCGCGCCGTCGTCGCTGCTCTGCTCCTTCTCAAGCACGCCGTCGGGGCCGTAGGTTGCGTTGCACGCCTCACCCGCTGTTCCGGCACAATACCGTCCCGCCACGACGATGTCCCCGTCAGGAAGGGCGACGATGCGGTCAACCACGTCCGTGCCGTTGGCGGAGGTGATGAGGGTGCTTGACCGCCACGTGCCGTTTGATGTGGCCCACGCGACGAAGCCGTCGAGGTTGATCGACGAGGCGTTGGCGTCCACCGCTTCGATGCCGTCGGAGAGGCGCATCCATCCGGAGAAACTCCCAACGATGACGACGTCGTTTCCGCTTCGTGCCATGTCCTCAACACGGTCGTCCCCAAAGCCTGCAGCGGAGAGCGTCCAACCCGGCCCGTCCGCGTTTTCGGCCGCAGCGAGGGGCCAGGCGGCGCACAGCAGCAAGACAAGGACCAGCCCCGCACCACCACCACGCATGGGCCTGCTTGGCCCCTGAGGGTTTCAAGCATGGTCCTGCTTCGTGCGAAGTCCTGAACCAGGATGTGCTTTGAGAGGGGAACCATGTACTTAAACTTGTCTCCGGTGCGGGCCTCAACAATGATTTCACGGTTGCCTCGCTTGATCTTTCCGTAAGTCACGATGCCGTCCACTTCGGACACCACAGCTGGGTTGGAAGGGTTACGAGCTTCGAACAATTCAGTCACTCGAGGTAGACCCCCGGTGATGTCACCTGATTTGCCGGCCACACGAGGAATTTTGCAGATGATCAAACCTTTGCCAACCTTGTCACCTTCCTTCACAGAAAGGTGGGCTCCTACGGGCAACGAGTAAGTGCGAAGCACTTCCTTCTTTTTGCCCATGATCAGGACAGCCGGGTTCTTCTTCTTGTCGCGCGATTCCGTAATGACGATTTCGCGGAAACCCGTTTGCTCGTCGAGCTCTTCGCGGTAAGTGATTCCGTCCTCGATGCTGTCAAAGGCCACCGTCCCCTCTTCTTCCGAAAT
>JALRLN010000236.1 GCA_023254445.1 Candidatus Poseidoniaceae archaeon
TCACCAGCCAGTCCGCTCACATCAATCGCGGCGTGGTTCAATCCGTCGACGACCAAGGTGCAGGTGACCAAGGGCTCATGTTTGGCTATGCTTGCGATGAGACCGAGGCCTACCGCGAACACCAAGGTCGCTGGATGCCCTTGGCCATCGCCCTCTCCCAAGCCTTGACCCGCCGAGTGAGCAAACTCGGTTTGGACGGCACGCTACCGTGGGCTCGCCCTGACGCCAAATCTCAGGTGACGCTCATGCACGGCAACGACGGCCAACCGATGTACGCCGACAACGTCGTCATCGCCGTCCAGCACAAAGACATGATCGCCGAGCACGGCTCCGAAGCAGCCGAGCAGGCCTTCGTCCGTGAGCAGGTCATCGAGCACGTCATCCGTCCCGTCGTTCCCGCCTCCCTGCTCGTGGACGGCAAGACCACCATTCACGTCAACTCCACCGGTCGCTTCGCCGACCCTGGCGGTCCTTACGCTGACGCCGGTTTAACCGGCCGCAAAATCATCGTTGACACCTACGGCGGTCGCGGCCGACACGGCGGCGGCGCCTTCTCGGGCAAGGACCCGACCAAGGTGGACCGTTCCGCTGCCTACGCCGCTCGTTGGGCCGCCAAGCACGTGGTCGCTTCGGGACTGTCCAAGGAATGCGAAATCCAACTCGCTTACGCCATCGGCGTGGCCGACCCCGTGAGCATTCGCGTGGACACCTTCGGCACCGGTCAGCTCAGCGACGAGGACATCGCCGAGCTCGTTGACGCTCATTTCTCGTTCAAGCCCGGTCACATCATCCGAGACCTCGGTCTGGCGGCACCCATCTACGGCGTCACGGCCGCTGGCGGTCACTTCGGTCGTCAGCCCAACGGCTCGACCTTCCCGTGGGAGAAACTCAACGACGACATCATCAGCGCCTTCAAGGCCGCCCTTTGAGGCCGTCCTCTGACCCCGCCTTCAGGTGTTCGCGGACACGACTGGGGAGGTGAAGTCCATGGAGCTGCTCAACCTCTGGTCGCTGGGTCATTTCGTCCAGTGGACGTTCATCGGTCGCTACGTGCTGACCAACGGGTGGGTCTTCCTCGCCCTCTCGGTGGGTTGGGAAGTCCTCGAACTCTACCTGCCCTTTGAGTTCGTGAAGGAGACCTGGGACAACAAACTCTCCGACCTCGTGGTCAACACCGTTGGCTTTGCCCTCGGCTTGGGATTGCGCTATGACCCGCAAACGCTGGATTAACTCGAGCAGGAAAGCATCGAGCAGCCGACTCGGTGACGAGCCCATTCGGGTCGCTTTTGGAACCACTTCGCTTCTTGCTCGGGCTGTTCGTCGTAGGGTCGCTTCAGCAGTTCATGCAGTTCCTGTGCCACCGAGAAATCACCCCTTTCCTCAGCCGCATCAATGGCCAGTTGCGCCATCCAGTTGCGAAGCACGTACTTGGGGTTGGCCCGCCGCATGCCTTCCCGGTCGGGCTGACCCTCAACCCGTCCCCACCAGCGCATCAACCATGTGTTCCACGCCTCGTTGTCCGGCTCGCTCCCCTCGTAGAAAGCGTCGGCCAGGTGGCCGATGTCGGGCTTGGAAATGGAGCAAAGGTGGCGGAAAAAGAGCGTCATGTCCACCTCGGTCGCCCCAAGCAACGCCAGCAGGTCGTTGACCAACGCCTCATCGGATTCCTGCAGGCCGCCAAGTCCCAATTTTGCGGCCCAGGTTTCGCTCTGGGCGTTCATGGCGAATTCCATGTAGTGGTCCAAAATCGGTTGGAGACGTCCTTTGTCTTCCATCAACGGA
>JALRLN010000237.1 GCA_023254445.1 Candidatus Poseidoniaceae archaeon
GCGCACCATTCCCCTTATGAGGCGTCGGAAACGCCTCAGGACCGATGTCTCAGACGTCAGTCCGCACTTCGCCCGCCGTCCGCCGCGGACTCGCCGGTGCTGGCCAGAAGCGCCGGGCCTTTTCGCTGGTGCTGCTGATGCTCGCGTCCACCTTTGCGGGCATCGAATTCGTGAGTTTTGACGCCATGGCCGCCACCGACGCGGACGGCGACGGCCTGACCTATGGGCTGGAGTACCTGATCAACACCTCCCCCAACGACCCCGACTCCGACAACGACGGCCTTCCGGACGGATGGGAGTGGATGCACGGGCTCGACCCGCTGTCCAGTTCCTTCGCGGACGGTGCGGTGGGCGACCCTGACGGCGACGGCATGTCGAACCTGCAGGAGTACACGTACCTGATGCCAACCAACTGGGATTCGACCAGCACCCCCTCCGTGCTGGACAACGGGGTTTGGTGGAACGGCACCGTGCCGACCAACGACTGGTCCGAGGAGCATGCGATGCAGTTCAGCCCGCCCGCCTGTGGCGCTTCGGGCAGCGACGGCACGGGTTCGGTCATCCTCTGCGACGAGGACCCTGCTGGGAACATCTGCACGGACGGATTTGACAACGACAAGGACGGTGCTGTGGACGGTGCGGACAGCGACAACGACGGCGACGCGGACTGCACGTCGAACGACGACGACGGCGACGGCGTCGCCGACGAGGACCGCCGTGGCTACGACACGGACGGTGACGGCATGCCCGACGGGTGGGAAGTGTCCTACGGCCTCAACGCCACCTCGGCCTCGAACAACGACGGCGCGTGGGGCGACCCCGACGGGGACGGCCTTGCGAACATCTACGAATACATCAACCCGTCATGGACGACAAACTGCGGCGCCTCGCCCTGCTTCCGTCCTGAACCTGGTCAGGCCACCGAGACCATCACGCCGTGTGACCCCGTAAGCGGGATTGGCCCGGGCGGCTGCGCTTCGCTGACGGCCGAAGTGGACGGCATCACGTCGACCAGCCCGACGGCCGCGGACACCGACGGTGATGGCCTGAACGATTCCTACGAAGCCTTCACCCTCCTGACCGACCCGACCGCGTCCGACACCGACGGCGATGGTCTGTCCGACGGTGTTGAGGTCAACGCGCAGTACGGCGATCCTGCCCAAGCCAGCGACCCCCGCGACAACAACACCGACGACGACGCCTTCGACGACGGCGACGAGGACGCCAACGGCAACGGTCTCGTGGACGTCGGCGAGACCGACCCCACGCGCCGCGAGGACGCGGGCGACCAGGACAACGACGGCATCCAGAACTGGGAAGAGAACCTCTCGTGCACGATGTGGGACGTCTACGACACGGACTTTGGCGGCATCGGTGACGGTGACGAGCGCAACATCTCCCACGGCACCGACCCGTGCGACTCCATGGTGGATTACGTCACCACCATCGTCGGCTGGGCGGCCGGCAGCTCCCGCCTCACCGTGGCGAACGGAAGCGGCTTCAACCCCAACGGCGGAACCGGATTCTACAACAGTTCGGGGACGTTGGTCTCCTTCGCGTACGCGGCGGTGGTCAACGACGTCCTGCAGGGCGTGAGCCTTGCTCCCCCCGGCGGCGTGACGGACGTGCTGAACCGCAACGGTTCCTACTGCCACACCTCGGCCACCGTCGACGGCACGATCGGCACGACGTACCGGTTCCGGGAGGGAGCGCTCGACGGCCCCGCCGAAGTCCATCACCCGCGCGGCTTCGTCCGGGACGAGGGGTCGAACGCGGT
>JALRLN010000238.1 GCA_023254445.1 Candidatus Poseidoniaceae archaeon
GCTGATGAACAAGGTTGGGCTTTCCGAAGCCCATCGAATGACCGTCGCGTACGCGGACCTCGCCGGCGAGGGTTGGTCCGTACCGGACTTCTTCTCCACCCAAGCAGGTTCCGGCGCCCCGTGGGCGTTCAGGTACGTCGACCTGCACGTCGACAACGGTGTTGCGACCGTGACCATCAACCGCCCAGAGGCCATGAACGCCCTGAACGAAACCGTGGTCGGCCAACTTGGGGACGCCATCCGTTCAGCGCACGCCACCGAAGGCGTCCACACCCTTGTGCTCGACGGTGCAGGCAAGGCCTTTGTCGCGGGGGCGGACGTGAAGTTCTTCGTCGACAAAATTCGGGCCGACGCCATCCCCGACATCGAAGCCTTCACCGCCGAAGGCCACGAGGTGCTCAACCTGCTCGAGTCGTCCCCCCTCACGACCATCGCCTTGACCACCGGCCTCGCGCTTGGTGGCGGGTTGGAACTGGCGCTGTCCTGCGATTACCGCATTGGGACCCGGCGGACGACCTTCCGCTTCCCCGAGACCGGGATCGGCATCTATCCGGGTCTGGGCGGCTCGCAGCGGCCTGCGCGCATCAGTGGACGCCCGGCGGCCCGCTGGGCCGTGCTCGCGGGGAACATGATGGACGCCGGCACCGCTGCAGCGCTCGGCCTGCTCACCCACCTCGTCGAGCACGCGGACGTGGACGCCACCGTCCAAGGCCTCGCCAGCGAAGGCAAGCCGGCCAACAAGTACCCCGGACACCCCGCGGACGAGGATCATCCCGTGGCCGCCTTTGCCTCCGACTTCTTTTCCGACGCCAACGTCGAAACACTCCTGTCCGGCGGCTGTCCAGACGGTTACGATGCAGAGGACCGAACGGTGGCCCGCCAACTCAAGGCGCTCTCCCGGGTGGCTCCGGTTGGCCTGCGGATGGCGAGCGACCTCATCGACCTGACCTCTTCGACCAGCCTCTCGGAAGGCCTGCAGGCCGAACTCGACGGCTTGGACGCGATCTTCTCGACGTCGGACGCGCTCGAAGGCCTCTCGGCCTTGATCGAAGGCCGTCGGGCGACGTACACCGGCGCCTGATTCATCCATAGACCATCGAGGCATCGAACGGCTTCCAACCGACGTGGAGATTACGCTTTGACGGCCGTTGCGGCATGCCGAACATCCTTTCGAAGGGGCCAGCGGAGTTGTTGTTGCATGTCATGTTCATGACGCGCCGCATTGTCATCACCCGCTTGGAGGATGCTTCGTCGTTCAGCAGAGCGAGGAGGTATGTGAGGAGAATGTCCAGACCAGCGGCCTTTGTAGCACTCTCGACTGGAACGATGCAAACCGATGCTCCGGTGCCTTGATGCACGACGTGAGGGCCGTTCCATGCGGGTGAGACTTCCCAGACGTTGTTTGAGAACGACGTGATTCGAAATGCTCCCGATTCGTTTACTTCGAGTCGACCTTGGAAATGCTGTCGGACGATCTGCTCGAACCATTCCACTGAGGTGAGTTGTTCATGTGTCCAAGGTGCAGGGTCTTTTGCCGCTTCGACCTCTTTTTCATCGTCCCTCGGTGTGTTCAGCAACCCGGCATGTAAGCCTTCGCGCCTCAATTCCCCGTGTGCTGTGTCTGCTGCTCCTTCGTCGTCCAACGCTGCGTTCGTCACCGCCAAGCGCAAGCCTTCACGCCACATCTCCATGGCTTGCTCCCATGCTTCGACGTCGCGCAGATGCTGCCGCTCGTCTTCCCGAACGGCTTCGACCGTGGCCTCAAGGGTCGCCCGC
>JALRLN010000239.1 GCA_023254445.1 Candidatus Poseidoniaceae archaeon
CTCAACTGTGGGCGATTCCAAACAAACTGGGACAACGCCTGCATGAAAAGAGCAGGCTGGGGGTCCAACTTCCCAATGGAAACTTCGGTATGAATGACGTTGAAGTGCTCTTCAGCCACTGGAACCGACATCTCCCCCTCCCCTCTGAGGCGTGGCTCGATGAACGGCTTGACCTGAATCCCAACCTCCTGGCTGAGGCTGTGGTGATGGATACTGCTCGTTCTGGAGGCGAAGTCGTTGTTCCTGGGGGCCGGGTGGACGGTTTTGCCGATGCGTGGGCTGTTCGATGGTCCAGGCACGCCAAACCTCCTTCGACACCACGGGCGAGGTGCGAATGGACGCATGCCTCACGTTCGGTAGAATGGGAATCATTGGTGCGCCTTGCGGACGTCGCAGGCGAGCAAGGCGTGGTCACTGAGTGGTACGTCGTCGACGAGGAATTGGACGTGACCATGTACCACGTTGAACGGGTGGAATTTTCCGGTCGATTGACCACATGGAGCCAACTTGACCGCTCCACGCAGGAGAAGGTTCGCAGGGCGTGGGAGGAACGTGTGCCGTGCAGCGATGGCCATCGATTGCCCCTCATTCATGGAGCGTGGCCCTGGCCACAACTCGGGACGACACACGCGAGTGGGAGGATTCTGCGAAGGGAAGAATCAGAGATCCTCGCACACATCCTCGATGATGCCGCCTTGTCGGCCATCTCGGAACTCGCATTGACGTTGATGTCGCAAGGTGTGCTGCTGCGCCCCGGATTCAAGTACGGCTGCAGGTGGCGGGTGTACGACGATGACATGGACGCTGTCCACGCCCCATGGTTGCTGCAAACGGCCGACAGGAAGCCGTCGACGTGGGAGGACGTCTGCCTTGCTGTGCGGCTCGCGGAAGGTGTGAACAAAACGTGGGTCACGGATGTAGCCCTCAACGGAACGGTTCGGTGGTTGTCCATTCGACGTGCCCTTCCTGGTCGTGAATGACCGAGCGATCTTCCCACATATCCGTGACCCCCTCGTTCGCTACGTGCCGTTGGGACACACGCTTTGGCAGCAACAGCGATGCACCAAGGAGCATGAGGAGCACGCCCACCAAGGCTTGACGTGGCAGTCCGAGGACAACGTCGGTTGTGTCCGTGCCTGCGGTAAGCATCACGGAGAGGCTGGTCCGCGTGCCGTCCAGGTCAACCAAGACGATCTCGCCCCTGACGATCATCCCATCCACAAGCAATCCTGCAGGATCGATTTCCACCTGCACCGCTGCCTCATCGTCCCGAAGGTGAACAGATGGCGCCGTCGTTGCAATGCGGGACAGGGGGCCTTCAATCAGAAGCGTGTACCTCGAGGAGCCGTTTCCTTCGCTGTTCACTGGAATGGACAACGTGGATGTTTCAACGGTTGGAATGGTGGCCACGAAGGCGTCGGCTGCAGGAATTCGATTCAAGACCGATACGGCAAGGTCAACATGAAGCACGGACGCTCCACACGCAATCGTTCCACGAAGTCGGTCCACAACGTCCCCTACCACGTCCATGTCAGGGGACACATCAAGGGCATGAACCCCTGTGTCGAGGAGCCGTGGTTGAACGTGAACGGCGCCACCAATGTCGAAGGCCAGGTCAACATCCAGCGTGCACGGAGCGTCGTTGTTGACCATCGTGAGCACAATGGGTTGGCCAGCCAATGCCGAGACCCCGTGCACCGTCCCCTCGAGAGCCAGTCCTTGTCCGCATGAAGGAGCGCTGAACGAAAGGTGCGCTGTTCCG
>JALRLN010000023.1:0-1554 GCA_023254445.1 Candidatus Poseidoniaceae archaeon
GACGTCATGCCTGCCTCACGGAACACCGTGGTCAGCATCCGAACGATTTCGCGGCTCTCGTTGTTCACGATGGTGCCGTGCGTTTGGTCCCACAGCACAGGCACGGTGCCGATGTGGCCGCTCTGTGGCCACGAAGGGTCGGCCAAGGCGTAGATCTCCTCCAACGATGCCGCACCATGCAGGGCGTCGTCGGTGGCGCCCGGCTCGCCTGGATTGAACACCCAGCTGCCGTCGGCCTGCATCCGCCAATCGACCACGCTGACAGAAATGGCGTCCTCAAGACCCAGCAGCGTCCGAGCGAGCATCGTTCGATGCGCCCAAGGGCAGGCATGGGAGACGTACAGATGGTACCGTCCCGACGCTGGAGCGAAGGCACCATCGAGGCTCACGTGGTCACGAAATTCGCTCGACTTGCGGACAAAAGCGCCGTCGTTGAAGGCCCTCGTCCAAGCGGAGGCTTGCTCAGCCATGGCCGGTCCATCCGAGGGTGGGCTTTGAAACGCTGCGTTGGCCGCACGTCTCATCAACCACGGGCGAGCGCCGTGAACCGTGGTGCGTGCACGGGACCTCGTGGTGGAATCCTTCCTTGTCGGACCCTTGCAGATGCGCTGCTCCGTGGTCTGCGACCGCGCCACGGGCGACACCGTCGTCATCGATGCCGGTGACAAGCCGGAACGCCTGATTGCCTGGATTGACCATGCCGACGGGACAGGCCCGAACTGGTCCTCAACGGAGTCGGAGCACAAAGCCGGTGACCGCCAAGTGGTTGCCCTGCTCAACACGCACGCCCACTTTGACCACAGCGGGCACGTCCCCACCGTTCGTGCTCACTGGGGCGTGGACTGGTGGCTGCACCCCGATGACGCCTTCCTGCAATCCCTCGCGGCCGAGGCAGCGGCACGGTGGGGCTTCCCTCCCCTTCCCGAGCCGGCCATCGCTGACCATGACCTTGAGCATGGACAGGTCCTCGACGTTGGAAGCCTTCGCTTCGACGTGATCCACACACCTGGCCACACCCTTGGTGGCGTCTGCCTTCGGCTGCGCGTGGACGGTGGAGCGGACCACCTGTTTGCGGGCGACACCTTGTTCGCTGGCTCCGTCGGGCGCACCGACCTGCCCCATTCGGGTGGAGATTTCGACCTGCTTGCCCGCTCCATCCACGCCGGCTTGTGGCCGCTTCCAGAGGACACCGTGGTCCATCCGGGCCACGGCCCGCTCACCACCATCGGGCACGAAAAGCGAACGAACCCCTTCGTTGGCGAAGGGGCCGGCGAGCACGGCACCTTCGGGCGCGGTCGCTATGCCTGACGCCTTCCCTCCTGAATGGTGAGGGTTTTTCCACGGCAACGTGGAGGGTGAGGCATGACGAGCCTTGGTCACCTGGTGCTCTACGTCAGCGAGATGGAGCCCATGCTCCGATTCTATAGGGACCTCGTGGGCCTCGAAGAGGTCGGGCGGGTGCATGGAGGTCGCGTGGTGGCCCTCACCGGTGGGCGAACGCACCACGAACTCCTGCTCATCGAGGTCGGGCAAGCGCCCGGCCCGTTGCAGGGA
>JALRLN010000023.1:1561-14345 GCA_023254445.1 Candidatus Poseidoniaceae archaeon
TCGGGGACGACGACGACGATCTGAGGGATGCGTTGCTGCGCGCTCAGAACATGGGGGCGCGGCTGGTCGGGACGGCCGACCATACCGTGTCGCACTCGCTGTACCTGCTCGACCCGGACGGCAACGAAGTCGAACTGTACGTCGATGTCCCCGGCATCGATTGGAAGGACCCTGCATGGCTCGAGGAGCCTATTCGAGGGCTTCGGCTGTGATCAGGACATCATGCCTGCCAGCGCATCGCTGAGCACAGGAAGGGCTTCCTCCCAGGTGGCCACGATGCCGTAGTCGGCGTGCTTGAAGATGGGGGCGTCCGCATCTTTGTTGATGGCCACGATGTATTTCGACGAGCGCATGCCCGCAAGGTGCTGAATCGCACCCGAGATGCCGACCGCGATGTACAGGTTGGGATTGACGGTCTTGCCCGTTTGCCCGACCTGCATGCTGTGGGGGATTTCGTCCCACGTGTCCACGGCCGCGCGGGACGCACCCACAGCCGCGCCGATGGTGTCCGCCAACGCTTCGAGGTGGCGGAAGTTGCCGGGCTCGCCCATGCCACGTCCGCCGGAGACGATGATGTTCGCCTCGGCCACGTCGAGGCGTGCGCTTGCGCGGGCCACGACCTCGAGCACGGCGGTCTTCAGGTCGCCGCTGGCGTCCACCACGGACACGTCAGCGTCCGCGGCAGCAGCGGGGGCCATCACGTTCGCACGGACGGTGACCACAGCAGCACCGTCAACGGCGACGGTCTGCATGGCCTTGCCGGACAGGATTGGGGAGGTCAACTGCCCACCGTCGATCGAAACGACGTCCTGCACGACGGGAAGGCCGCGACGGGCGGCGAGGCGGGCAGCGAGGTCCTTCGACCGTGAAGAGGCGAGGGCCACGACGTGGCCGGCAGGGGCGATGCCGTCGATGGCCTCGGCCCATGCTGCAGCGTCGTAGGACGAAAAGACAGGCGACTTCGCAGCGATCACGCGGCTCACACCGGCGAATCCAGCGGCATCAGCGGAGGCCCCGTCGGTGCACGGCACCACAAGCACTGGCGCTCCACCAAGGGCAAGCGCGGCGGTGACGAGTTCGGCGGTCGCGGGAGCAACGACGCCCCCGTTCATTTCAGCGATGATGATGGTCTCGGTCATGGGTTCACCTCAGAGCACGTTGGCCTCCTCACGGAGCAAACGGGCGACGTCTGCTGCTGCAGCGCCACCGTGGAAGGTCTTGCCCTCAGGCTTGGCAGGAGGAAGGGCGCACGACACCACGCGAACGCTGCTCGCACCAACCTGGGCAGCACGAACGTCAACGGTCGCTTTCTTGGCCTGCATGATGCCTTTGACGTTGGGCTTGCGCACCTTGAGGTCACCCTTGTCGCAGGAGAACACTGCAGGAAGGGAGACTGAGAGGCGGGCGTCTCCACCTTCAGCAGGCACGGTCGCGGTCACGTCAGCGCCGAAGTCGAGGGCGAGGACGTTGGAGGCGCTCGCCCAACCCAGATGCTCAGCAAGGCCTGGTCCGGTCGACCCCGCGCCTGTGTCTGCTGCGGACTTGCCGCAGTACACCACCTCGGCACCGAGGTCACGGATGGCGGCTGCGAGCGCCCCTTGAACGGCGTTGGAATCGGCCCATCCATCGTGGTCCAAGCGAACGATGTGGTCGGCGCCAATGGCCTTGGCGTCCTTCAGGATCTTGTCTGCACCTGCACCTCCGAGGGTGACCGCGGTGACCTCGCCCCCAGCGGCTTCCTTGTGCCGAAGTGCGGCCTCAAGAGCGAACTCGTCGTAAGGGCTCATGACCATCTTCATGCCGCTGAAATCAACGGCTCCGCCGCTGATGCTGACGGGGGCGTTCGTGTCCGGAACCTGCTTGACGAGGACGACGATGTTGGGCATACGTTCACCTTGCTGACCGCACCACCGGGGCGGAGTCCAAGAAGGTTGTCCGACGCCTGCAGAGAGGCTCAGATGTGCGTTCACAGAGGGAGGGTTCAAGGGCCATCGCTCCCGTAGGCGAATATCATGTCCTACGAACGACGACCCATCGGGCCCGAAGAAGACCTGCAGGACCTGATGGACGCCTTCGGTGAGCTCTTTGAAGGGGCGTACATGGGCGAACTGCGCTCCCTTGGTTCCTGCGAGGAGCAGGTGTTCTCGTTCGATGTCGAGTACGCCGACCTGATGGAACATGACGTGATTCGAGACCATCTGGTGGACGACATCGAACGCTTCATGCTCACGGGCGAGCAGGTGCTCAACGACCGGTTTCGTCAGCACATGAAAGCACCGTGCCGCCTTGTGCTGCGTTTGGCAGGCCTTCCGGAAGAGCGACGCAGGCCACTCGACAGCCTTCGAATGCGGGACCGGGGGCGTCTGTTCACCTTCGACGTCGCCGTGACCGGCACGACCCCGCCGATCGGGTACCTCCAGCGGGCCACGTACACGTGCAGGGTTCCGGGATGCGGAGAAACCGTCCAGGTGGACCAGCGGCTGGCGAGGGAGCGAGAAAAACCGTCATCCTGCCAAGCCTGCATGCAGCGCATGTTCGACGGACTTCCCGACAACGACGAAGGTGAGTACATCCGAAGGATGGCGGAACAAAGGGGGATGTTTGGTGACTTTGGCCTTGTGACCGAAGACTTGCGCTACATCGACGTGCAGTACCTCTCTGTGGTGGACGTCGTCCCGAGCGGAAAGGGACCGTGGGGCCAAGGGCGCCACACGTGGACGGCGGTCGTGGATGAAGACCATGTCGGGTCCTACCCCGTCGGCTCGTTGCTCCGGCTGCACGCCACGGTCAACGTGGACCACCTGCCGGAGCGGACGTTCGCCAAGGACACGCGGCGTTGCCTCCTCCTGCGGGTGGAAGGCATCGAGCCGTTGGACGACGCTGCTCATGTCGACGACGTTCAGTGGTCCAATGGACCACCGGTCTGAGCCTCAGGATTGACCGGTCAGTTGCCGCACGATGGCCAAACGCTCCGGATGGGCCGTGAAGTGCTCCTCGACGGGACGAAGGCCTTCCGCAAGCCCGTCCGCCACACCCCACTTCGCGTCGAGGGGGTGGAGCGTGCCGTCCATGACGGCCGCCCGGAAGGCGTCGAGGTCCGTCCATTCGGACGGTTCGCCAAACTTCGGATTGGGGGTGACGTGAATCACGCCTTGCTCGGGCAGGACAATGTGAGCGGCCAGTTCGTACACAGGAGACTGCTCATCCTCTGGGTCAAGGTACGCCTTGCGCATCTTCTTTCGCATGACCTGCACGTCGTCGTGAAGGAGGATGGCACCGCGCGGATCGGATTTGCTCATCTTGTGATCGAAGGACTCCATCCGTCCACCCGAGGCGTTCAGGGCCGACAGGATGGGTGTATGCAAGCAGGTGGCCTTCGGCCATCCCCACTTCGAGGACACGTCACGCATGTACATGTGCGCCTTGCGTTGGTCCATGCCACCAATGGCCACGTCGATGTTCAGGTGCCCGATGTCGGCCGCCTGCATGGCTGGGTAATAGAACCGGGAGAGGTCGTGGTCGGACGACGCTTCATCGCGACCCATGATGGAGAAGGTCTTCCGCACCTGCGCCAGCGTCATTCCCTTGCTGCAGCGGAGCACCCGAGCCCAATAGGCGCCGTCGGACATCACGGTTGACGCCCAGAGGAAACGCAGTTGGCCTGGCCCTTCCCCCTCTTCAGGGTGGCCGAGGAGGGCGCGGAAGGTATCCTCCATGTAGCGAGCCGTTGCCTGAATGGCGTCGAGGTCACCCCCGAACTTGTCGTTGACCCATGCGTGCCAATCGGCAAGGAAGATCAGCACGTTCACGTCTGCGTCCAGCATTTTACGGAGACGCAAGGCCAACACCTTCCAGCCGATGTGGGCGGTGCCGGACGGCTCGAAACCAACGTAACAGCGGATGACGTCATCGCCCGCCATGCTTGGGCCGCCGCTGAGCACCGAGAGAAGGTGGTCAAGTCCGACGACTTCCTCCGCCCCGTCCACCATGAGGCGAAGCCGGTGTTGAGCGTCCTCGGTCAAGTCAGCCATGGAAGGGTGCCGGTCGAGCAGGTCGTCGAACTGCACCTGCTCCATGCCATCCACCTCAAAGCAAATCCTTGAGTTTCTTGATCTGACCTTCTGTCGGACTCGCACCCTCGTCGAGCGTTGCTTGGAGGGTGTCAATTTGTGCGTGGATGGCAGCCTTGTCGTCCTCTGTGAGGTTGGTGGCCATCTCCAAACTCTTCAGAGCCATTTTGATCGTCGATTTTGCGCTTGAGATGTTCTTTGCCTCCTCTTTCGCCTTGTCCCCACGTTGCTTGGCCGTGTACCCGGTTGCAGCGTCCAAAAAGGAGGACCAGCGGCGTCGAGATTCCATGGCCAACTCACGGCCTTGTTCCTCCAAAAAGGCCTCGAGGTCCTGCCCCTTGAGTTGGGTCACGTCCACCACGAGGCGGCCGTCGAGGTATTCCCCAGAAACGTTCGACATCAGCCCGAAGGAAGCCGTGAAGCGACCCTCAGCGTCGGCATTGGCTCCGTCAAACGTCTCCGCCGCAAGTTTGGCGAGTCCTGCGTTGCCCCCGACCTTTTTCTCATGACCACGACGAACGTGAAAGCGCTCCATGCACCACCCACCTGCAGGTGCGGCATAAGGTTCGTGGCCAGCATTGGGACGTGCGGTAGGGGAGAGGTTTTCACCAGACTCCGCGAGCCCCAAGCATGCGAAGGCGCTGCGTTGTGGTGCTGGCGATGCTGATGTTGAGCCTGCCGCTCGCATCAGCGGCTCCCGCCGTCGTGCTGGAAGACCACGGTCAACTTGAGGCACCGGGAGCCATCACCGCCATCGACGTTCGACCCGGTGGCGCGGCCGTGTTGCTTGTCGGCGAGGACGGCTACGCGCATCGCATCGACGGCGCGCAACCCACGCGAAGGGACCTCGACGTTCAATTGGGAACAGGTCGCACGGCAGACTTTCACGACGTGGACTGGCACCCTGGCGGTGCAACCGCCCTTCTTGTCGGTGCTTCGGGCATGCTGATGCGGTACGAAGGGGACACCCACGCCATCTCGTCGGTCGACGGTTCGGCGTTGCTCGCCGGCCGTGACCTCATCGGTGTCGAATGGCGCCCCGGCGCAGACGTGGCGTACATCGCTGCACGGGACGGCGCGCTGTGGCGCTATGCAGCGGGTTCAGGCCCGGTCTTGATCGACGACGGATTGAGCACAACGGACATCACCTCCCTGACCTGCCACCGCGCCGCCAACATTTGCGTGGTCACCACGTCGGACGACGGCCTCGGTTTGATTGGTCGGGACCACGAGTTGGTGTGGTTGAGCGGGACCTCCACGACCACGTGGGTGGCCTCCTCGTGCGCGGATTCAACGCTCAACGAATGCACCGCGTACGGCATGGGGTTGACGACGGTCGTCATCCAACTGAACACGGAGACCGCGTCGGCCAGCACGGTCGGCAAGGTCCGACCACTCGTCCCAATGAACGCAGAAATGACGGGGGCGTCCGTCGCCGCAGGTGGCTCATCGCTCGTGCACCTCTCCCCGATGGGCTTGCTCCGCCACGACCCGATCAGCGACGAGATCTACGATCACCTGAACGCAGAGCAACTCGTCGCCTTCGACCCCGTCATCGCCGGGCGCGCCATCGCTGGCGTCTGGGAGGACAGCGTCGGAACGGGTTGGTTGCTCACGGCGGACGGGGACCTCATCGGCATGACGCCGGACATGACAGAGGCGCAGGCCGGAGTGTTCGAAACACTGGGCGGCATTGTTGTGGCGATCGCGGTGATCGGCACCATCGTCGGCTTGGTCTTCATGAACAGTCCGAAGTTGCAGGCGTGGTACCTTCGCCGTCGTCGCCGTCGTCAAGCCTGAACCACGGTTGCTGCAACAGGTTCATTGGTCGGACCCGCTGGACACGTGCCATGGAAGCCTTCGAAGGCGTTGACTTCTACGACATCGAATCGCTCCTCACGGAGGAGGAAATCATGGTGCGCGACATGGTGCGCGCATGGGTGGATGAGGAGGTGATTCCACACATCGAGGACGCCTGCCGTGACGGGGTTTTCCTCGACAAGTGGCGCACCGATCTCGGTGAGATGGGCGTTCTTGGCGCCCCTCTGAAGGGCTACGATTGCCCCGGGCTTTCCTACGTCGCCTACGGTCTGATTTGCCAAGAACTCGAGCGCGGCGACTCCGGACTCCGCTCCTTCGCGAGCGTTCAAGGGTCGCTTGCCATGTATCCGATTTGGGACTTCGGCAGCGAGGAACAAAAACAGCATTACCTTCCCAAGATGACTTCAGGTGAATGGGTCGGGTGCTTCGGCTTGACCGAACCCGACTATGGGTCCAACCCTGGTGACCTGGTTACGAAGGCCGAGGACATGGGCGACCACTTCCTCCTGAACGGTGCCAAGATGTGGATCACCAACGGCACCATCGCCGATGTGGCCGTGGTATGGGCGAAACTCGACGGGGTCATCCGTGGCTTCATCGTCGAAAAGGGCGACCCCGGCTTCAGCGCACCGGAAATGAAGGGCAAGCACTCGCTGAAAGCCAGCGTCACCTCTGAACTTGTCTTCCAAGATTGCCGCATCCCCAAAGACAGGATCCTTCCCGGCGTCAAGGGGCTTCGCGGTCCATTTTCGTGCCTCAACAACGCCCGCTACGGCATTTCATGGGGCGCGCTCGGGGCTGCCATGGCGTGCTTTCACTCCGCGAAGACGTACGCCCTCTCACGGGTTCAGTTCGATCACCCCATCGCCGCGTACCAACTAGTCCAGAACAAGTTGGCCTGGATGCTCCGTGAGATCACCAAGGGCCAACTCCTCGCTTACCATCTTGGTCGAAAGAAGGACGACGGCACGTGGTTCAACGAGCAGATCAGTTTGGCGAAGATGAACAACGTCGACATCGCGCTCGAGGTTGCCCGGGTAGCCCGTGACATCCATGGTGCCAACGGTGTGCTCGACGAATACCCTGTGATGCGCCACATGGCGAACCTCGAATCGGTCAAGACCTACGAGGGCACCCACGACATCCACAACCTGATCCTCGGTCGCTACATCACCGGGATCCAAGCCTTCACCCGACAGGCGTGAGCAGGGTGTACCCGTACCATCGGGTGCTTTGGTTGCTGATGCGCGGCCTTGGTCGACGCCGTGAACTGCTCGACCCATTGGCGGAATTTGAATGGACGATGCGGCCGGGTGTTGGCGATATCGACCTCTATCCGGAGGTGAACAACGGTCGGCATTTCGTGCTCTTCGACCTCGCCCGCTACGACCTCGCGGTACGCCTCGGCCTGTTCCGTTGGGTACGCCGTGCGAAGGCGGCCTTCGTGGTCGGAGGCTCAACCATCCGCTACCGCCATCGCCTGCGCCCATGGCGAAAGGTGACGGTTCGGACCCGGCTCGTCGGCATCGACGACCGCTTCTTCTACTTCGAGCAATGCTGCGTCCAGAACGGCCGGACGTGCTCACGTGCCCTTGTCCGCACAGGTGTGCGACGGCGTGGCGCCATCCCCCCCATGGACGTCATGGGTGCGATCGGCATGGAGGTGGATCCCTTCATGGAACCGTGGGTCGAAGCGTGGAACGCATGGGACGACGAACGCAACCACGACGGCTGATCAGACGCTCGGCAACAGCCCAACGCGAGCGAAGGCTGCCCACACAGGGTCCAGGAAACGTGGAAGGAAGCGGTGACGGAGGTACACCGCCGCAGCAAGGCCAATCTTCTGTGCCTTGTTGAGGCGGATGCGCTGGGTGAAGACGTCGCCTTGGCTTCGCTCGATTTGTTTCAGGATCTTGTCGTAAAAGGCAATCATCGCTGCTGGTGAATACCGTGTCTGCCTCGGGAGAAGCGGCAGCAGTTGCCGTGCTTCTTCCAGGTAGGTCCTCGCCCGCCGAGCGTAGTGATGGCAGTACGGTTCCCACTTGGCGTTCAGCACCACGCGACCGTCCCGGAATCCCTCGGCGTCGATGCCGTTGGCCTCGAGTTCCTCGCTTGGCAGGTAGACTCGGTCGCGGTGGATGTCTTCGCCAACGTCACGGAGCACGTTGGTCAACTGCATGAAAATGCCCCAGGATTCCGCGAACTTTCGCGCACGAGGGTCCTCATAGCCGTAGATTTCGATGCACATCAGACCCACGACGCTCGCGACACGGTAGCAATAGACGTAGAGGTCGTCGAAGGTGGTGTAGCGGTTCCTGTACAGGTCGTCCTCCATCCCTGAAATGAGGTCGTCAAACACGAGGCGAGGGATCGTGTAGCGCTGGACGGTGTCCTTGAGTGCGAGGAACACGGGGTCGGTCGACCACGCCTCCCCATAGCAGGTGGAGAGTTTCTTTCGGAAGAAGAAGAGCTGCGTGATCTTGTTGAGGTAGGCGTCCTCGTCGAGCACGGTGCCGGCGTGCTGATGTTGTTCCAAGGCCTCCCGGTAGGCCTGCGCCTCGGGGTCCAACTCTCCCAACGAACCCGGGAAGCGGTCCGCCCAATCGCCGTCGGCAATGTCGTCCGCCCTCCGGCAGAAGGCATAGACCGCGCACATCGCTTGGCGTTGCTCGTCCGGGAGGTACTTGAACGAGTGATAGAAGTTGCCTGCCTCCCGTACCGTCAATTCCTCGCAATACCGGTAGGCCAAGCGGAGCAGTTCTGCAGGAGGGGCCTCCGACCAAATGGGCGCTTCAAGATGGGCAAAGGGGTCAACGAGTTCATGCTCATCGTTGAACAAGCCAACAAAATGCGCGGACTCCTTGAGGGCCTCCATCGCGGTCCTGCTGACCGCCTTCACGGCTTCGCTTGCCAACGAGACACCCGCTCGGAGGCGTTCGAGTGGCGTGATGCTCTCCCGCTCAAATCGACCGCTTCGCGTCGATGCATTGCCCTTCAAAGGCAGCACGAGGTCCAACGGCTTGCGGCGTTCCAGCATCTCGTTCGCTTGTGGCTGCCCATCACCGCTTATCAATCCCCTGCACGGGCGCTCGGTCCCGACGCTTGAGAAGATTCAGCGAAGGTGCGCACGCCGTTCCGTGAGGACGCGTTTTGGCCCACCCGGAACGGCGGACGAGGAGAGGCACCGCCGCATGATGCGTTTGATCTCCGCGCGGTTCACCTTCACAACGTCCGTAGGGTCAAGCACGTTGCTCGTCCGAAGCAAGTCGATGGTGTGCTGCCCGATCACAATCGGGAGCATGCATGCAATCCGGGCACGATGCGCCATGCGAGGCAGCGCCAGCGTGTAGCGTACCGCGGCTTCGAGGTGCCCATCCGCGACGTCCAGCAACGCGTTGTGCACGGGCCGAAACGCGTCCATGTTCGCTGGATCACGAAGGTCTTCTGGCACAAGCCCGACCGCCTCAAGCCTTGGCCTCGGCACATAGCAACGTCCGAAACGAAGGTCTTCGGGAACGTCGCGTAGGATATTGATGAGTTGCAAGGCCTTCCCGAAACCAACGCCGTCAGCGACCCAGGAGGTCCGGTCAAGGTTGGACCAACCGCGCCCACGACCATGAAGAAGCGACATTGAGGCCCAAAATTCCCCAACACTTCCCGCAACACGGTAGGCGTAGTCGTCGAGTTCCTCGTCGGAGCCGAGGGCCTTCAGTTCATCGCGGTCGTTGGCGGGACCAAAACGCTGCAGGTCAAGGGACTGGCCGCCAATGATGATGCCCAAACATCGACGCATCAGAACGAGGTCTTCCGTTGGGGTGTGAGCCAACGCCGCGACGGGCGCGTTGGCGGCGAGCAGCAAGTCACGCTCGGAGGTGTTGGATTGCAGGGAGGCCAAATGAGAAAGGTCCGGGACTGGACCATTACGTTCACCGGTGGCCTCATCCCACGCCTCAAGGGCTTCAAGGAGCATCGAAGCATCACCGACCTTGGAGTCGGCGATTGTGTCCGCGACACGTGCCAACAGGTACAGCAAGCCGATGGAACGACGAACACGCCGTGGAAGAACGCGAAGTGTGAGGAAAAAAGAACGTGAGTTCGACTCAAGCAACACGTCGTTGCGTGCGTCGATCAACACGGCCGGGCACCCCGTTCAGCGGCCGGGGGGACCGCGCTTCGGGCCGGGAGGACCGCCGCCAGGACCGCCTTTCTTCGGGCCGGGTGGACCGCCGCTTCGCGAGGGCCCGGGAGGGCCGGAACGTGATGGACCAGGAGGTCCATCGCGGCGTGGTGCTTCGACGACCTCGTCGTCCTCTTCCTCCTCAAACACGGCCCCACAATGCGGGCATGTGGGGTCGCTTTCGGACACGAGACCGTCACAGACCTCACAGGCGAACATCTCCTCACCATCGTTGCCGACGACTTCGGTCTCACCGTCCTTGGAGCGACGAAGCACCATCGTGATGAGCAATTCATGCCCCTTCAGGGCGAGTTCTGTTCGAATGGCATGCTCGAAGGCCTCGCTCAATGCCTCAGGGGTGTCCAACACACGGCCGTCGTCCGTGTAGGTGACCGTCACGGTCGCTGACTTTCCATTCACGGCACACGAAGGCGTCTCAACAGCCACCCCGCGCTTCCGTGCGACGCGGCGTACTGCAACCTCTGCCAAACGGTTCAGAAGGGCCTCATCGAGCCCAGCAGACGGCGCACCTCCAATCGTGTTCGCGAGCAGGGCTGCCGCTGGGTCAAGGGAACCTTGCCCTTGCAACGCACCAACATCCGCTCCGAGGGAGGCCAAGACTTCCCCTGCGGGGCTATGGTTCATCGAAAGCCACTGTGAACGGCGTTCGTTTTTCATCGCCCTGTCCTGCTCTGCAAGATGATTCACCATGGCGTCGGTGGGGGAGGCAGATGGGTTGTGCGCAATGGTCGTCCCACCGGGTGTAAACGGATCAGCGGTGTTGACGGCGCCCCCAGCGCCGCTTGCGAGGGTCGGGCCTGCGGGTCCCTGAGGCATGTCCGACCTGCTCAACGGACGAACGGGCGTTACGTTCCCTGCGGGGGCCTGTTGCTGGGGCATCCCTTGCGGCGGAAAGCCCTGCTGGGGCATCCCTTGTGGCGGGAAACCTTGCTGAGGCATGCCTGCCTGTGGCGGGAAGTGTTGCTGAGGCGTCCCTTGCGGAGGGAACGCCTGTTGAGGCATCCCTTGTGGCGGATAGGCCTGCGGCGGGAAACCCTGTTGAGGCAGACCTTGAGGGGGGATTCCCTGCATCGGCGGGCCGGGCTGAGGCACGCCCATGCCTTGGGGTGGCATCCCTTGCGAAGGGCTGGCGTTTGGGGCTCCTCCGGGAGAGGCCGACTGCCGTGCTCCACACTCCGGACAGAACATGGAGTCGTCCGGGATGGACTCGGCACAGGAGGAGCAGTCCATGGCGAACCCTACCTGAGGTCACAGGCCACCACCTAAAGGATTGCTCCGTCAGGTGCACCCGACATGCCTTGCAGGAAACCGTTCTTCGTCCGCGAGGCTTGAAAAATCGGACCGCCAACGGGTGGCGTGGCTCAACGCAAAGCGGTGGTTGTCGGCGGAGGTTTCGCCGGAATCACGGCCGCCTTGGCGTTACATGACGCGGGCCGGCAGGTCACGCTGCTCGAACAGGGGGCCTACCTTGGTGGCCGATCCAGCGGACTCGACGACCCAACACACAACATCGACGTGGGGCACCACATGCTCTTCCGAGGATGCAGCACGACACTGCGGGTCCTCGGCCGGCTGGGGATGAACGAGGCGGTGCGGTTGCAGCCGTCCACCGCCCTCTGGTTCGCTCGAACCGAAGACGGCGCAACAGCGGCGCTACGAAGCGGTCGCCTTGAAGCCCCGCACCACCTTGTTGGGTCTATGCTTGCGTTTCCCTTCCTCGACCTCAAGGACAAGGTGCGCATGCGACGTGCCGTTCAGGCCATGCGGGACGTCGATGATGCATCGGTCGAGGACCTCGACGACGTCGACTTCGGCACATGGCTGCGTTCGTTTGAGCAAACTGAGCGCGCCATCGAAGCGTTTTGGGCACCCCTCGTGAAAGCAGGACTGAACGTGCACCCGGACGGTGCAAGCACGGCGCAAGCGGTCTTGTTGTTCCGTGCCACGCTCTTTGACGACGCCCAAGCCTACGATGCCGCGACGTTTACCATGCCGCTTGGACCCATGATGCGCGAGATTGAGGCGAAGCTGAACAGCGAGGGCGTGGAGGTGCGAACCTCCGTGGGCGTGACCGCTGTCCAACGGCAGAACGGTGGATGGCACATCTCGTCGCCCGGGGGCGACCTCATGGCGGACGACGTTGTGCTCGCGGTAGGAGCACGGGCCGCAGCCGGGGTGGTCGGGAACAGCCAAGAGCACACGAAGGACCACATGGGCCCCGCGGGCCTCGAACGAAGCCCACGGGTCGCCATACACCTGTTCTATAGCACGGCATGGCCAGCCCCGCAACCCCCCTTTGCGTTCCTTGTTGGGGCGTCGCCCATCGACCTCATTGTGCACCGTTCGGCCGAACTTGAGGCACCGGACGCAGGGCATTGGATCAGCGTGTTGTGCAACGACGCGAGCGGTGCTGCATCGATGTCGGACGGCGCATTGACGGAGGAGGCTTTGGCCATGATTGACCGCATCTGGCCACGCGAAGAAACGCCTGCGCCCGCACGGGTCGAGGTGGTTCGGTCGATGGGCGCGACCTTCGCTTCGCGCCCGGGATCCGTCACCCTCCGAAAGGGCCTGATGCTGAACAAGAAGGGGATGGCGTTTGCCGGAGACTGGACCTGGACCGGTTGGCCATCCTCCATTGAGGGCGCGTGCCGCTCAGGACTTGAGGCGGCAACGGACCTGATCGATGCGAATG